>NZ_BAAALF010000047.1:0-49249 GCF_039528135.1 Kitasatospora nipponensis
CGGCCCCGCCACCGGCGCGCGGACGCCCCCAGGGTGGCGCTCCGGCTCCAGGTCCCGCTCTCCTGCGCGGCCGCCTCGGCGGCCCCACCGGCTCCCGCGGCCCGGGCCGCGTCCTTGCCGCTGCCCGCGGTCGTGGCCGCCTCGGCGGGCGCGGCCGGCGGCGGGGCGGCCAGCGAACTGCCCACCCGCACCGTGTTGAGCCCGGGCACCGCGCCGCGCCTGGCCGAGCGCTCGCGGGCCGGCTTGCCACCCCGGCCCTCGGCGGCCTTCGGCTCCGCGCGGCGCACCGGCTCCAGCACCGCCGTGTCGGCCGCCGCCGGCACGGCCGACTCGGTGGTCGACTCCGCCCGGGCGGTGGACTCCGCGACGATCCGCTTGAGCATCGAGCGGGTCGCCGAGGCGTCCAGCCGGCGGGCCGGGTCCTTCTCCAGCAGTCCCTCGATCACCGGACGCAGCGGTCCGGCGTTGGCGGGGGGCGGCAGCTCCTCGGTCATCACCGCGGTGAGCGTGGCCAGCGCCGAGCCCCGGTCGTAGGGCGGGGTGCCCTCGAGCATCGCGTAGAGCGTGCCGCCCAGCGACCACAGGTCGGCCGGCGGCCCGGGCTTCTGCCCGCGGGCGCGCTCCGGCGATATGTACGAGGGCGCGCCCACCAGCATCCCGGTCGAGGTGACCGAGGAGTCGCCCTCCACGCTGGCGATGCCGAAGTCGGTGAGCACCACCCGGCCGTCCTCGCCGATCAGCACGTTGGACGGCTTGACGTCGCGGTGCAGGATCCCGTGGCTGTGCGCGGCGCCCAGCACCCCGAGCAGCTCCAGCGCGATCTCGGCGGCCCGGGCGGGCGTCACCGGACCGTCCTCCTTGACCACTTCGGCCAGCGAGCGGCCGTCGACCAGCTCCATCACGATCCAGGGCCGGTCGTCCTCCTCGACCACGTCGTAGACGGTGACGGCGGCGGCGTGCCGGATCCGGGCGGTGGCCTTGGCCTCGCGCAGCGTGCGGACGATCAGCCGGTGCTTCTCGTCGTCGTCCACACCGCCGTGCATGCGCAGTTCCTTCACCGCGACGATCCGGCCGAGCATCTCGTCCTCGGCCCGCCAGACGGTTCCCATGCCGCCGCTGCCGAGAATCGAGTCGAGGCGGTAGCGGCCGGCCAGGAGGCGTCCGGAGCTGCCCTGCGGCTGGGTCATTCGGGCGTTCCCCCACATGTGCTGCTGCCGGTCGGGTGACGGACCGTCGGTCGATGGCGCGAAGGGCGCTGTGACGGTCAAGCCTCCATCATCCCCTGTGCCCGTGAGGGCTGTTCACTCGACCCCTGGAATTCCCGAGTCGTGACCTGAATTCGCTGTCGCGGGCCGTCGGCCCACTGCTAACGTTCGCCTCCGTCCCTTCCCGTCCCTACCTGGGGAAACGTCATGACCACGCCCGAGCCGGGCCAGTTCGGCCCGCCCGTCCCGCCGCCGACCCCGGCCCAGACGCCGCTTCAGGCGCCGCCGCAGGCACCGCCCACCGCGCCGCCGTCCGCCGGCCCCCAGGCCTACGGCCAGGGCGCACCGTACGGCTACGCCCCGATGGCCCCGCCCCCCGTGCGGCGCGGCAACCCCGGCGCCGCGATCGCGGTCGGCTTCGGTGCCATGCTCGCCGGCGGCCTGCTGTACGGCTTCATCATGAAGACCACCGACTCGCAGTGGAGCTACTTCGCGCTCGCGCTCGCGCTCGCGGTGGCCTTCGGCCTGGGCAAGGTCGGCGGGCGCCACCCGGTGCTGCCGCTCTTCGGGCTGCTCTTCTCGGTGCTCGGGGTCTTCATAGGCCAGCTCTTCTACATCTACCTGGTGGTCCATCAGCAGTACGGCCTCGGCTTCGGCGAGGTCTTCGGCTCGGACTTCAGCGACACCATGTCCGGCTGGCACGAGCTGATGGACGCCAAGGACATCCTCTTCTACGGCCTGGCCGCGTTCGAGGGCTTCGTGCTCACCCGGCGCTTCGGCGCCGCGAGCTGACACCGCGACGACGCGACGCGCAGGGCCCCCGCGGTGCCGTCGGCACCGCGGGGGCCCTGCTGTCGTGTCGTGCGGCCGGTCGTGCGGCCGGCGTCAGCGGTGGCTGACGGTGACCTCGACCCGCTGGAACTCCTTGAGCTCCGAGTAGCCGGTGGTCGCCATCGCCCGGCGCAGCGCGCCGAACAGGTTCATCGTGCCGTCCGGGGTGTGCGAGGGGCCGGCCAGGATCTCCTCGGTGCTGCCGACGGTGCCCAGGTCGACGCGCTTGCCGCGCGGCAGCTCCTCGTGCACCGCCTCCATGCCCCAGTGGAAGCCCTTGCCCGGCGCGTCGGTGGCCCGGGCCAGCGCGGCACCGATCATCACCGCGTCCGCGCCGCAGGCCACCGCCTTGGCGATGTCGCCGCTGTAGCCGACGCCGCCGTCCGCGATCACGTGCACGTAGCGGCCGCCGGACTCGTCCATGTAGTCACGGCGCGCGGCCGCCACGTCCGCCACCGCGGTGGCCATCGGGACCTGGATGCCCAGCACGTTGCGCGTGGTGTGCGCGGCGCCGCCGCCGAAGCCGACCAGCACGCCGGCCGCGCCGGTGCGCATCAGGTGCAGGGCCGCGGTGTAGGTGGCACAGCCGCCGACGATCACCGGGACGTCCAGCTCGTAGATGAACTGCTTGAGGTTGAGCGGCTCGGCCGCGCCCGAGACGTGCTCGGCGGAGACCGTGGTCCCGCGGATCACGAAGACGTCCACGCCCGCGTCCACGACCGCCTTGGAGAACTCGGCGGTGCGCTGCGGCGAGAGCGCCGCGGCGGTCACCACACCGGACTCGCGCACCTCCTTGATCCGCCGGCCGATCAGCTCGGCCTGGATCGGGGCGGCGTAGATCTCCTGCAGCCGCCGGGTCGCGGCGGCCTCGTCGGTGATGGCGGCGATCTCGTCCAGCAGCGGCTGCGGGTCCTCGTAGCGGGTCCACAGACCCTCCAGGTTGAGCACCCCGAGCCCGCCGAGACGGCCGATCTCGATGGCCTGCGCGGGCGAGACCACGCTGTCCATCGGGGCCGCCAGGAACGGCAGCTCGAAACGGTAGGCGTCGATCTGCCAGGCGATCGAGACCTCCTTCGGGTCCCGGGTCCGGCGGCTGGGGACGACGGCGATGTCGTCGAAGGAGTACGCCCGACGGCCGCGCTTGCCTCGCCCGATCTCGATCTCAGTCACTTCGAGCCTCTCTGCTGCTTGCTGCTCACGATCGCCCCCAGTATCCCGGACGCCCGGCCCGCGGCGCACAAAGGCCCGCCACCCGGAACGGGCGGCGGGCCGCAGCGGTGGGAAGGGTTCCTACCTGCTGGTGTAGTTGGGGGCTTCCACCGTCATCTGGATGTCGTGCGGGTGGCTCTCCTTGAGGCCCGCCGAGGTGATCCGGACGAACCGGCCCTTGCTCTCCATCTCGGCCACGGTGGCGGCGCCCACGTAGCCCATGGTCTGGCGCAGACCGCCGACCAGCTGGTGCAGCACCGCCGACAGCGGGCCGCGGTAGGGCACCTGGCCCTCGATGCCCTCGGGGACCAGCTTGTCGTCCGAGGAGACCTCGGCCTGGAAGTAGCGGTCCTTGGAGTACGAGCGCCCCTGGCCGCGCGACTGCATGGCGCCCAGCGAGCCCATGCCGCGGTAGGACTTGAACTGCTTGCCGTTGATGAAGAGCAGCTCGCCGGGCGACTCCTCGCAGCCGGCCAGCAGCGAGCCGAGCATCACGGTGTCGGCGCCGGCCGCCAGCGCCTTGCCGATGTCGCCGGAGTACTGCAGACCGCCGTCGCCGATCACCGGCACGCCGGCCGCCTGGCAGGCCACGGCCGCCTCGTAGATCGCGGTGACCTGCGGGACGCCGATGCCGGCCACCACGCGGGTGGTGCAGATCGAGCCCGGGCCGACCCCGACCTTCACGCCGTCCACGCCCGCGTCGAGCAGCGCCTGGGCGCCGTCCCGGGTGGCCACGTTGCCGCCGACCACGTCGACGCCCACCGCGGACTTGATCTTGGCGATCCACTCCAGCGCGTTGTGGCTGTGGCCGTGCGAGGTGTCCACCACCAGGAAGTCCACGCCCGCTGCGACCAGCGCCTGCGCGCGGTCGAAGGCCTCGGCGCTGGCGCCGACGGCGGCGCCCACCAGCAGCCGGCCCTCGGCGTCCTTGGCGGCGTTGGGGTACTTCTCCGCCTTGACGAAGTCCTTGACGGTGATCAGGCCCTTGATCCGGCCCTCGTCGTCCACCAGCGGGAGCTTCTCGATCTTGTGGCGGCGCAGCAGGCCGATCGCGTCCTCGCCGGAGATGCCGACCTTGCCGGTGATCAGCGGCATCGGCGTCATGATCTCGCGGACCTTGATGGCGCGGTTCGACTCGAAGGCCATGTCACGGTTGGTGACGATGCCCAGCAGCCGGCCGTCCGCGTCCGCGATCGGCACGCCGCTGATCCGGAACTTGGCACAGAGCGCGTCGGCCTCGCCGAGCGTGGTCTCCGGGCCGACCGTGATCGGGTCGGTGACGAAGCCGGACTCGGAGCGCTTGACCAGGTCGACCTGGTTGGCCTGGTCCTCGATCGAGAGGTTGCGGTGCAGCACGCCGACGCCGCCCTGACGGGCCATCGCGATCGCCATCCGGGACTCGGTGACCTTGTCCATGGCGGCGGAGAGCAGCGGGATGTTCACCCGCACGTTGCGCGAGACGCGCGAGGCGGTGTCGACCTGGTTCGGCAGCACCGAGGACGCCCCGGGCAGCAGCAGGACGTCGTCGTACGTGAGTCCGAGCATCGCGAACTTCTCGGGTACGCCTGCGGCGTTGTAAGACATTGGGGCTACCTTCCCGTGGCCGGCCGTGTCGATCTGTGCGCGCCCTGCAGAGGGGTCGGGGGCGCGTTGGTCGCAACTCGGGGTGGGCTGGGCCGTGGTGACGGCCTCCTCGCACCCGCGCGCTCACCGGCAGAGGCCAGGACTCCAGAAGCACCGCACTTGGAGGAAGATCCAAGGGAAAGCCGCTCGGACGTGCGGATCTTTGGCGACCTGTCCAGGCGCCGATACCCCATGGTACTGGTGCGCCGGATGCCGGCGTCGCGCCCCCTTGACAACAGCAACCCGTCGTGAGCCATTCCACAGCGCCGCCGCGAGCCGCCGACCGCCACGGGCCGCCGCCGGCGGACGGGCTCAGGCCAGTTCCTCCGCGAGGGCCCGCAACCGGCTGAGCGCCCGGTGCTGGGCGACCCGGACCGCGCCGGGCGACATGCCGAGCATCTCGCCGGTCTCCTCGGCCGAGAGGCCGGCCGCGATCCGCAGCAGCACCAGCTCGCGCTGACGGGCCGGCAGGTTGGAGAGCAGCTCGCGCATCCACGCGGCGTCGCTGCTCAGCAGCGCGCGCTCCTCGGGACCGAGCGCCTCGTCGGGCACCTCGGGCAGGTCGTCCGGCGGGATCACGGTCGAGCCGGGCCCGCGCATCGCGGCCCGCTGCAGGTCGGCGATCTTGTGCGCGGCGATGCTGTAGACGAACGCCTCGAACGGGCGCCCCTCGTCGCGGTAGCGCGGCAGCGCGCAGAGCACCGCGACGCAGACCTCCTGCGCCACGTCGTCCACGTGGTGGCGGGCACCGCCCGGCAGCCGGACCAGCCGGCCCCGGCAGTACCGCAGGACCAGCGGGTGCACGTAGGCCAGCAGGGCGTCGGTGGCCGGGCCCTCCCCGCGCACCGCGCCGGCCACCAGCTCGGCGACCAGCGGCGAGGCGCCGATGGACGATCCCGCCCGGCGCCGTCGGGCCGCCGGCGCGGCCGCTGACGGCTCACGCTCGGCGCCGTCGCTCACGGCACCCTCCGGGTCTGCCGCGCCCGGGTCGGCGGCCTCGTCGTCACGCATCGGTCCATGGTGCCTGGTCGCGGCCCGAAACGTCGCACCGCGTCCGGAGTTGTGCACCGGAACGTTATCCGTCGCCGCCACCGACCCACCCCTGTTCCCGCCGCCGTCGACCCGGTCGACTCGGTCGGCACCGGTCGCGTCGACCGCGGCCGCCAGGTCCGCCGCAGTGCCTGTCCGCTGCTCCCCGAGGTGTTCCACCCCTCCATGGTGCAGCCTGCGGACCACAACGGCCTATATCCCGGCGCGCCCCTCCCTCCGACCGGCGGAGGAAGGGGCGCCCCGGGCGGCCGTCCGTGCTCAGCGGACCAGGCCCCAGCGGAAACCGAGCGCCACCGCGTGGGCGCGGTCCGAGGCGCCGAGCTTCTTGAAGAGCCGGCGGGCGTGGGTCTTGACGGTGTCCTCGGAGAGGAAGAGCTCGCGGCCGATCTCCGCGTTGCTCCGGCCGTGGCTCATGCCCTCCAGCACCTGGATCTCACGGGCCGTCAGGGTGGGCGCCGCCCCCATGTCCGGGCTGCGCAGCCGGCGCGGCGCCAGCCGCCAGGTGGGGTCGGCCAGGGCCTGGGTGACGGTGGCCCGCAGTTCGGCGCGCGAGGCGTCCTTGTGCAGGTAGCCGCGGGCACCGGCGGCCACCGCCAGCGCCACGCCGTCGAGGTCCTCGGCGACGGTGAGCATGATGATGCGGGCGCCGGGGTCGGCGGACAGCAGCCGCCGGACCGTCTCGACACCGCCGAGCCCGGGCATCCGGACATCCATCAGGACGAGATCGGAGCGGTCGGCCACCCAGCGGCGGAGGACCTCCTCACCGTTCGTCGCCGTGGTCACCCGGTCGACGCCCGGCACGGTCGCCACCGCGCGGCGCAGCGCTTCCCGGGCGAGCGGTGAATCGTCGCAAACGAGAACGGAAGTCATGACCGTCCTCCGCAGCTGATCCGCGTCACGTTGAGCCTCCTGGCTGGTACGAATCTCTCCGACACGGCCTCTTCGGCGACGGACCCCGTGCGGATCGCCGGTCACCCGGTGATCGCGCCCGGCGCCCTGCGCCCGCCAACCGCCTCCGCACTTCCAACGACCGTCACTCGAATGAGTTACGGCCTTCAGGGCCATCTCCACCACTGTACGTGGCCGACCCATTACCGATCGGCCGCATCGCGGGGCAATGACCGCTCTTTTGTGCAGCCGAGGCGTGACGGGCACGCGACGCGCACGCCGGAGTACGGCCCTGCGACACACCGGACCACCCGGTTGCCACAGCCCGGTCGGCAGCTTTCATGCCCCGTTTCGTCCGTTTTTATAGCTTTCGTACGATCATTGACTGTTGTGTGACTCTGTGGGTGACTTGTCCCGTAGGTCGCCGTAAGTCATATTTCCAGGTGTCCATCCCGGCGCCTCGGAGCCTCGCCGAACGGCCGCCGGACGGCCGCCGCCGGCCCGTACCGACACCGACGCCGAAGCCTCACCGAAGGGAACGAGCCATGGCCGATTTCTCCCGACTCCCCGGCCCGAACGCGGACCTGTGGGACTGGCAGCTCTCAGCCGCCTGCCGCGGCGTGGACAGTTCGCTCTTCTTCCACCCCGAGGGCGAACGCGGGGCCGCGCGCAGCTCGCGCGAGCAGAGCGCCAAGGAGGTCTGCATGCGCTGCCCGGTACGGACCGAGTGCGCCGCGCACGCACTCGCGGTCCGTGAGCCCTACGGCGTCTGGGGCGGGCTCACCGAGGACGAGCGCGAGGAGTTGCAGGGCCGCGCCCGCAACCGGCTGGTCGAGGTGCCGCTGGTCCGCCCGTGAGCCGCCTGCCCCGCCCGACTGAAGAAACGTTTCAGCACCCCACTCCCAGGCGGGAGGCCGGGGTGCGGCCCGGCGTCCGCTGACCGCGGCAGCCGCTGGCCGACGACGGCCGGGCACGCGACCGCCCGACGACCCGGCACCAGACCCGGCACCAGACCCGGCACTCGGGGCCCGGCGCCCGGGACTCAGCGCTCGGCGGCCGCCTGCGCGAGCCGGTCCAGCATCAGCGCGACGGCCGGGACCTCGGCGAGGTCGGGCAGGGTGAACTCCACCACCTCGCGCCGGGCCGGGCCGGCCGCGCCCGCGCGCAGCTCCACCGCCGCCACCGCGTCGCGCCGCAGCGCCGCCAGGGCCAGCCCCGGCAGGACCGCGACCCCCAGCCCGGCGGCCACCAGGCCCACCACCGCCGGGTAGTCGTCGGTCGCGAAGTCGATCCGCGGCTCGAAGCCCGCCACCGCGCAGAGCTCCACCAGGTGCCCCCGGCACTGCGGGCACCCCGCGATCCACTGCTCCCCCGCCAGCTCGGCGAGGTCGACCGGCTCCCGCTCACCGCGCCCGGCCAGCGGGTGGCCCGCCGGCAGCACCGCCACCAGCGGATCGTCCAGCAGCGGGCGCGCCACCAGGTCGTCCCAGTCGCCGGCCGCCGCGGTCTCGGCCGCCGCCAGCACCGCCTCGGCCCGTGCAGCCCGCGTGGAGCCGTGCGCCGGCACCGCGCTGCCGCCCCGCGCGTGCGGATAGCGGAAGGCCAGCGCGATCTCGCACTCGCCGCCGCGCAGCATCGCCAGCGCCTGCGGCGGCTCGGCCTCCACCAGCGACACGCGGACCCCCGGATGGGCGCCCCGCAGCCGGGCGACAGCGGGCGGCACCAGGGTGGAACTCGCGGTGGGGAACGAGACCAGCCGCACCCGTCCGGAGCGCAGCCCGGCGATCGCGGCCACCTCCTGCTCGGCGGCGCTGAGGCCGGCCAGGATCCCCGAGGCGTGCTTGAGCAGCACCTCGCCGGCCTCGCTCAGCTGCATCCCCCGCCCGGAGCGGACCACCAACGGCAGTTCGACCGCCTTCTCCAGCGCCTTCATCTGCTGGCTGACCGCCGGCTGGGTGCACCCCAGCTCGCGGGCCGCGGCGGAGTACGAACCGGTCTGCGCCACGGCGCGCAGGACCCTCAGATGGCGAGCCTCGATCATGGCCTCACGCTACGCCCTGCGGGGAGCGGGCCGGAAAGCCGGCGGCGCACAGCCCGAAGGCCCGGCCTTCCCCGCGCGAGCGGGGCCGACCGGGCCTTCGGGCTGTGCTGCGGCGTGGCGTCAGTGCGCGTGGCCGTGGCCGCCGTGCGAGTGACCGGCGCCACCCTCGTCCTCGGCCGGCTTCTCCACCACGAGGGTCTCGGTGGTGAGCAGCAGCGAGGCGATGGAGGCCGCGTTCTCCAGGGCGGAGCGGGTGACCTTGACCGGGTCGATGACGCCGGCCTTCACCAGGTCGCCGTACTCGCCGGTGGCGGCGTTGTAGCCGTGGCCCGCCTCCAGCTCGGCGACCTTGTGGGTGATGACGTAGCCCTCGAGGCCGGCGTTCTGGGCGATCCAGCGCAGCGGCTCGGCGAGCGCCTTGCGGACGACCGCGACACCGGTCGCCTCGTCGCCGCTGAGGCCCAGGCCGCCGTCGAGCACCTTCTGCGCGTGCACGAGGGAGGCGCCACCACCGGCGACGATGCCCTCCTCGACCGCGGCACGGGTCGCCGAGATGGCGTCCTCGAGACGGTGCTTGCGCTCCTTGAGCTCCACCTCGGTGGCGGCGCCGACCTTGATCACGCAGACGCCGCCGGCCAGCTTGGCCAGGCGCTCCTGCAGCTTCTCGCGGTCCCAGTCCGAGTCGGTGTTGGCGATCTCGGCCTTGATCTGGGCGACGCGGCCGGCGACGGCCTCGCTGTCACCCGCGCCGTCGACGACGGTGGTCTCGTCCTTGGTGATGGTCACGCGGCGGGCGGTGCCCAGCACGTCCAGACCGGCCTGGTCGAGCTTGAGGCCGACCTCCTCGGAGATGACGGTGGCACCGGTCAGGGTGGCCAGGTCGCCCAGGATGGCCTTGCGGCGGTCACCGAAGCCCGGGGCCTTGACGGCCACCGCGTTGAAGGTGCCACGGATCTTGTTGACCACCAGGGTGGACAGCGCCTCGCCGTCCACGTCCTCGGCGATGATCAGCAGCGGCTTGGAGGCACCGCCCTGCAGGATCTTCTCGAGCAGCGGGAGCAGCTCCTGGATCGAGGAGATCTTGCCCTGGTTGATCAGGATGTACGGGTCCTCGAGGACCGCTTCCTGACGCTCCGCGTCGGTGACGAAGTACGGCGACAGGTAGCCCTTGTCGAACTGCATGCCCTCGGTGAAGTCCAGCTCCACGCCGAAGGTGTTGGACTCCTCGACGGTGATGACACCGTCCTTGCCGACCTTGTCGATCGCCTCGGCGATGAGCTCGCCGACCTGCGGGTCCTGCGCGGAGAGGGACGCGACGGCGGCGACGTCGTCCTTGCCCTCGATCTCGCGGGCGATGGAGAGCAGGTGCTCGGTGACGGCGGCGACGGCCTTGTCGATGCCCTTCTTCAGGGCGGCCGGGCCGGCGCCCGCGGCGACGTTGCGCAGACCCTCGTTGACCAGGGCCTGGGCCAGCACGGTGGCGGTGGTGGTGCCGTCACCCGCGACGTCGTTCGTCTTGGTGGCGACCTCCTTGACGAGCTGCGCGCCGAGGTTCTCGTACGGGTCGTCCAGCTCGACCTCACGGGCGATGGTGACACCGTCGTTGGTGATGGTCGGGGCGCCGAACTTCTTGTCGATGACGACGTTGCGGCCCTTGGGACCGATCGTCACCTTGACCGTGTCGGCCAGCTTGTTCACGCCGCGCTCGAGCGAGCGGCGGGCGTCCTCGTCGAACTGCAGGATCTTCGGCATGGTTCCGTTTCCTTGGGATATCAGCGTTACGTGAGCCAACAACCGCGCCCCGGGCCCCTGTCAGTGATGACACGGATCCGGGGCGGGGCGAGGTGACGGGCGATGAGGCCCGTCGGACTGCTTACTTCTCGATGATGGCGAGAACGTCGCGAGCCGAGAGGACGAGGTACTCCTCGCCCGCGTACTTCACCTCGGTGCCGCCGTACTTGGAGTACAGCACGATGTCGCCGACGGCGACGTCGAGCGGCAGGCGCTGGCCATCCTCGAAGCGGCCCGGGCCGACGGCCAGGACGACGCCCTCCTGGGGCTTCTCCTTGGCGGTGTCCGGGATAACCAGGCCGGAGGCCGTGGTGGTCTCGGCGTCGAGCGGCTGGACCACAATGCGGTCCTCAAGCGGCTTGATGGCAACCTTGCTGCTGGTGGTCACGTCCGAGCTCCCCTTCGGAGATTACGGGGTTGTCTAACAGGTAGGTGGGCGACATCGGTGGCCTGCCGTCGCGGGGGTCAGACCGGTGTTGTCGCTGTTAGCACTCCCCCTGGGGGGAGTGCCAGGAACGACCATAGGCCGCGGTTAGCACTCAGTCAACCAGAGTGCCAACGGCGCGCCCGGTGGATTCGGTGCGGCGGCCTGCCGCGGGCCCCGGTCCGCGGGCCTGCACCCCCGGGTACGCCCGCCCTGCCCCCGGCGGCACGGCGCGCGGGGCGGGCGTGTCGAGCAGCGACAATGGCCCGGTGGAGATCGAGACCTTTGAGGCCCTGCTGAGCGAGGAGGGCCGGCAGCTGCTGGCCGAGGTGCGGGGCTTGGCCCCCGGAGCGGAGCTGGCGGTGGCCACCCGGCTGCGGCGCGCGCACCGCGCCGAGCTGGTCTCCGCGGCGATCGGGCAGGAGCGGCTGCGCCAGCGCGCCGCGGCGAAGTTCGGCGAGGACGCCGGGCGGATGTACTTCACCCCCGACGGCGTCGAGCAGGCCACCCGCCGCAGCGTGGCCGACTGGCGGGCCCGGCGCTTCGCGCAGCTGGGCGTGCGCCGGCTGGCCGACCTGTGCGGGGGCATCGGCGGCGACGCCATCGCGCTGGCCCGCGCGGGCATCGCCGTGCTCGCCGTCGACCGGGACCCGCTGACCTGCGCGGTGGCCGCCGCCAACGCCGCCGCGCTGGGGCTGGCCGAGCTGATCGAGGTGCGCTGCGCCGACGTCACCCAGACCGCGACCGAGGGCTTCGACGCGGTCTTCACCGACCCGGCCCGGCGCGGCTCGCGCGGGCGGATCTTCGACCCCGAGTCCTACTCGCCGCCGCTCTCGTGGGCGATCGGCGCCGGCCGCTCCACCCGCTTCGGCGCGCTCAAGGTGGCGCCCGGCATCCCGCACGAGGCGGTCCCCGAGGACGCCGAGGCGGAGTGGGTCTCGGACGGCGGCGACGTCAAGGAGGCGGTGCTCTGGTTCGGCACGGGAGCCGAACAGCCGCACCGGGCCACCCTGTTGCCCGGTGGCCACACCCTCACCGGCGGCCGGCTGCCCGACCCGCCCGCCGCCCCGGTGGGGCGCTACCTGTACGAGCCGGACGGCGCGGTGATCCGCGCCCACCTGGTCGCCGAGGTGGCTCAACTGCTCGGCGGGGCCACCCTGCTGGACCCGCACATCGCCTACCTGACGTCGGACCGGCTCACCCCCACCCCGTACGCGAGCGCCTACGAGCTCACCGACGTGCTGCCGTTCAACGTCAAGAAGCTCAAGGCGCTGCTGCGCGAGCGCTCGGTGGGCACCGTGGTGATCAAGAAGCGCGGATTCGCGGTCGAGCCCGAGGAACTGCGCCGCAAGCTGCGCCCCGAGGGGGCCCACAGCGCCACCGTCGTCCTGACCCGGATCGGCACCACCCCGATGATGCTGCTGGGGCGTCCGGCCGGGGCGTGAGGGCTTCTCGGCGGCCGCCCGGTCAGCTCGGCGGCTGGATGTAGTCGTCGAGGCGGGCCACCGAGAAGCCCTGTTCCTGGATGCGGCTGAGCAGTTCGCCGAACATCTCGGTCATCGTCTCGCCCTTGAGGTCCTTGGGACCGCGGAAGTGGGCCAGGATGATGTCGCCGGGCCGCAGCTTCTTGTCGGCGTTCTGGTACTGCATGTCGTGGATCTGCATGCTCTCGTGCCACAGCACGACCGCCCGCGGACCGCACTGCTGGACCGCCGAGTTGAGGGTCGGGGTGTTGGCGCCGTCGCCGTAGGGCGGCCGGAAGAGGAACGGCGCGGTGCCGTACTTCTGGGTCAGCACCTGCTGGTCGCCGCAGACCTCGGTCTTCTGCACCGCGGCCGACTTGGTGCTCATCGCCGGGTGGTGCAGCGTGTGGTTCTGGATCGAGTTGCCGGCCGCCTGCAGCGGCTTGAAGTAGTCGTAGTTGTTCTTGATGGCGTCGTCCATCAGGAACATGGTGATCGGGATCTTCAGGTCGCTCATCATCTCGATGAACTTCGGGTCCTTCTCCTCACCGTCGTCGATGGTCACGAAGACCACCTTCTGCTGCGTGGGGATGCTGCTGATCACCGGCACGGTACCGGACTTGGTGAGCTTGACCGGCTTGTCGGCCGGGGCCGGCGGCGCGGGGGCGAGCGGCGGCACCTTCCACTTGGCCCAGGCCGCGGCCGGCACCTGGCCGGCCGCGCCGGCGGGCGGGGCTGCGGCCGAGGCCCCGGCGGAGGCCGAAGGGGCGGCGGACGGCGCGGCCGGGGCGGCGGGTGCGCCCGCGGGGGCCGCCGTGGCGCCCCCGCTGCTGCCGCAGCCGCCGAGCAGGGTGAGCAGGGCGAGCGATCCCGCGCAGGCGGCCGTGGTCCGACCCCTGTGATGCCTCTTCACCGCGCCGCGCTCCCAGCTGTTTCTCAGTCGAGTGCCCGGATTCACTCAGACGTGTCGCTTCGGCACGTTACCGTGCCGGGTCGACATCCTCACATCGGAACGCCCAACGGTGCGCCGGGCGGGCCAGCAGTGCGGCGGGCGGTTCGGGCAGGGCGGCCGGTTCGGCCCCCGCGGGCCACCAGGAGATCACCAGCACCCGGTCCCCCGGCGCGCTGAACAGCTCGACGCGCTCCGCCGCGGCCACCGCCGCCAACGCCGACTCCCGCACCCAGGCGAGCAGTTCGGCGCCCAGGCCGGCCGCCGCCCGGGCCTCCCACATGGCCGCCGCGGCGCCCTCAGTGGCCATGGTCGGCGTCCAGCGCCCGGTAGGCCTCGCCGTGCACGTCGCCGTGCGCGAGCACCTGCCCGGGCACCGAGACCTCGGTGACCGGCAGCGAGGAGTCCGCCGAGAGGTCCAGGGCCGAGGGGGCCCGGTCGCGCCAGACCATCTCGGAGCCGAGCGCCGCCACCATCGCGCCGTTGTCCGTGCACAGGCCCGGCCGCGGCACCCGCAGCCGGATGCCGGCCCGCTCGCAGCGCTGCTCGGCCATCGCCCGCAGTCGCGAGTTGGCCGCCACCCCGCCGCCGATCATCAGGTGGTCCACGCCGTTGTCCCGGCAGGCCTGGATCGCCTTGCGGGTCAGCACGTCGGTGACCGCCTCTTGGAAGGAGGCCGCCACGTCCGCCACCGGGACCTCCTCGCCGGCCCGCCGCTTGGCCTCCACCCAGCGCGCCACGGCGGTCTTCAACCCGGAGAAGGAGAAGTCGTACGCGGGGTCCTTGGGGCCGCTCAGCCCGCGCGGGAAGCGGATGGCCTTGCGGTCGCCCTCGCGGGACATCCGGTCCACCACCGGGCCGCCGGGGAAGCCCAGGCCGAGCACCCGGGCCACCTTGTCGAAGGCCTCGCCGGCCGCGTCGTCGATGGTGGCGCCCAGCGGACGGACGTCGCTGGTGATGTCGGTGGTCATCAGCAGCGAGGAGTGGCCGCCGGAGACCAGCAGGGCCATCGTCGGCTCGGGCAGCCGGCCGTGCTCGAGCTGGTCCACGCAGATGTGCGAGGCGAGGTGGTTGACCCCGTAGAGCGGCTTGTCCAGCGCCCAGGCGTACGCCTTGGCCGCCGAGACGCCGACCAGCAGCGCGCCGGCCAGTCCGGGGCCGGCCGTCACCGCGATGCCGTCCAGGTCGCTGCCCTTGATGCCGGCGGTGTCCAGCGCGCGCTGGATGGTGGGGACCATCGCCTCCAGGTGGGCCCGGCTGGCGATCTCCGGGACCACGCCGCCGAAGCGGGCGTGGTCGTTGACGCTGGAGGCCACCGCGTCGGCGAGCAGCGTGGTGCCGCGCACGATGCCGACGCCGGTCTCGTCGCAGGAGGTCTCGATGCCCAGGACGAGCGGTTCGTCAGCCATGGTGTTCCTCGGTCTCGTTCTCGGTCGGGTGATCCAGGCGCATCACCAGGGCGTCGACATCGGCCGGCTGGTAGTACCCGCGCCGGATGCCCACCGGCACGAAGCCGAAGTGCTCGTAGAGCCGCTGCGCGCGGACGTTGTCGATCCGCACCTCCAGCAGCAGCTCGGCGCAGCCGCGCCGCACGGACTCCGCGACCAGGTCGGCGAGCAGCACCGAGCCCAGCCCTCGGCCCTGGTAGCGGTCGTCGACCGCGATGGTCTGCACGTCCCCCTCGGTACCGATGGTCATCAGGCCGGCGTAGCCGACCACGGCGCCCTCGGCGGTGGTGGCCACCGTGTAGTGCCGGGTGCCGCCGGGGTGGGCCTCGGCCAGTTCGGACCAGTACATCCCGCGGGACCAGGCGTCCTCGGGGAAGAGCCGCAGCTCCAGCTCCATCACCGGTTCGATGTCCCACCAGCGCATCGGGCGCAGGGTGGTGGTGCGCAGGGCGGCGGAGGTCACGCCGGGAGCACCGCCTTGTAGCCGGCCGGCACCTGCGCGTCCGGGCGCCGCAGGTAGAGCGGCACGTTCGGCAACAGCTCGCGGCCGGCGGCCAGTTCGGTGACCGCGAAGTCGGCCAGCGCGCCCGCCGAGAGGTGCTCGGGGCCCTGCGCGCCCGGGAAGGCCTGCGGATAGAGCAGCGCGCCCGCGCCGACCGAGACCGCCCGCGGCGCCAGTTCGCCGGGCCGGTCCACCGCCGGGCCCGCGGTGCGCCGGCCGGCCGCGTCGTAGTCGGCCCAGTAGACCTCCTTGCGGCGCGCGTCGGTGGCGGCGGTGAACGGGCCGCTCAGGCCCTCGGCGCGGGCCTGGTGGGCGATCGCGTCCAGCGTGCAGACGCCGTGCACCGGCAGCTCCAGGGCGTGGCCCAGCGCGGCGGCGGTGACCAGGCCCACCCGCAGGCCGGTGTACGGGCCCGGGCCCACGCCGACCGCCAGCGCGGTCAGCTCCCGCTTGTCCACGCCGGCCTCGGCCAGCACCCGGCCGATCGCGGGCAGCAGGAGTTCGCCGTGGCGCCTGGCATCGACCTGGTAGGTCTGCGCCAGGACGGCCGTGCCGTCGTGGACGGCGGCGGTGACGGCGGGGGTAGCGGTGTCGAACGCGAGCAGCAGCACGGGTCCAGGTTAGAGGGTCGCCGGACCCGGCCATTTGTCCCGGTACGGAACACACGTTCGCGATGTCCCCGGGGCGGGCCCGGAACCTGGCACGATGGGCCCGACAGCCCTGCGGGAGCCACCCTGCGACCTGGTGCGCGAGGTGCCCACGGACGAGCGGAGTGCACGGTGGCGAAGATGGGACCGGGAGTCGTGGTCACCGGGCTGACCCTGGGGGCGCTGGCGGTGGTGGGGCTGCTCGCCGCCGCGGCCAACGGGGCCGAGACCAGGGCGGTGGCCGGCCGCACGAAGCCGGCCGCGCCCGCCGGCGCCTCCCCGAGCACCCCGGCCGCCGCCTCGCCCTCGCCCTCGCCCGTCGCACTGCCCTCCTCGGCCGCGGAGGGCACCGTGCGCCGGGTGGTCTACTCGGTCGGCGCCCGGCAGGTCTGGCTGGTCGACCCCAGGAAGGACCCGCAGGTGCAGGCCGCCTTCCCGGTGGAGGTGGGCACGGTCAGCCCGACCCCGGGCAACTACACCGTCTACAGCCGCGCGGCGAGCGCCAACGGCGCGGACGGGCGCCAGATCGAGCACGTGGTGCGCTTCGCCCAGCAGGGCGGGGTGGTCTTCGGCTTCAGCGCCGCGGTGGACGGCGCCGCGCCGGCGGCGGTGGACCCGAAGGCGAAGACCGGCGGCATCCGGGAGAGCCGGACCGACGGTCAGACGCTCTGGGACTTCGCGCCCACCGGCACCCGGGTGACCGTGGTCGCCTGATCGCCGCCGCGCTCCTCGCGGCCGGCCTCACCGCGTCGCCCCGGGGCGCAGGGCGGGGTGCACAGGGCCGCCGCCGCGGCGGAGGCCGCCAGCAACCGGCTCATCGGCACGCGGGTGGGATCGGGGGTGCTGCTGGACATGGCGCCTCCCTAGTTAGGCATACCTAACTCCGAAGGCCATCCCATCACGCCGGTCGGCGCGGCCGCAACATGTTGCCGACAGCGCGTCGGAAAAGAGCCGGGCGGATTTCCCGTGCTCAGGCGTCGGTGGCCACCGCCCCGGGCCCGACCGCCTCGGCCAGGGCCGCCAGGTCGACGCCGTCCCAGCGGCTGCCGAGGCCCGTGAGGGTCACCTGGCGCGGGTCGCTGTCGTCCTGGTCCGCGCCGCCCAGCGCCCGCTCGATGCGGACCTCCAGCCGGCTCTCGGAGAGATCCTCGACCTTGCCCTCGCCCCACTCGACCACCACCACCGACTCCGGCAGCGAGACGTCCAGGTCGAGGTCCTCCATCTCGTCCAGGCCGCCCCCCAGCCGGTAGGCGTCCACGTGCACCAGCGCCGGCCCGCCGACCAGCGAGGGGTGCACCCGGGCGATCACGAAGGTCGGCGAGGTGACCGCGCCCCGCACCCCGAGCCCGGCGCCCAGCCCCCGGGTGAGGGTGGTCTTGCCCGCCCCCAGCTCCCCGGAGAGCAGCACCAGGTCGCCCGGGCGCAGCAGGGTGGCCAGCCGGCCTCCCAGGGCGCCCATCCGCTCGGGCGTGGGGACGGAGAGTGTGGTGTGCGCGCCCATGGTTCCTCTGCTCGCCGGGGTTCGGACTCTGCGCCAACGGTGCCATATCGGACCCCACCCCTGCAGGGGGCGCCGCGTTTCGTCCGCATGCGACGGGCAATGCCCGATCTGTGCGTCGCCGACGAACCACCCCGCCCCCGCGGGCGCGTCGGCGTCCGCTAGGGTCCGTGGAGATCTTGCGTTCATCTCACATGACGGTCCATCAGGATTGTTCTGCTCAACTCGGGGGTACACATGAAGCTCCGCCTTGCCGCAGCCGCCACGGCGCTGGGCACCGCCACCGTCCTGAGCGCGCTCGCCGCGCCGGGCGCCTTCGCTGACACGGCGTCGCCGTCCGCCTCGGCCTCCGCCTCCGCCCCGGCGAGCGGCAGCCAGAGCCCGTCGGCCGGCGCCTCCGCCTCGCAGAGCGCCTCGCCCTCGGCGCCCGCGCCCAGCACCAGCGCCTCCGCCTCGCCCAGTGGCTCCCCCTCGTCCGCCGCCTCCCCCAGCGGCTCGGCCGGCGCCCACCCCAGCGGCTCGGCCAGCGCACAGCCCAGCACCTCGGCCAGCGCGCTGCCCACCGTCTCGGTGAGCCCCACCGCCAAGCCGTCCTCCTCGGACAAGCTGCCGCTGGCCCCCGACGACCAGCAGCCCACCCTCACCATCCGCGACCTGACCAGCGGCCCGGCTATCCCGGGCGGCGCGCCCTACGAGTTCACGGCCGCCTACCGCAACCCCGGTTCGCACAACGCGATCGTCCAGCCGCTGATCACCCTCGGCGGGCGCGACGACTACCTGCTCGACAGCCAGCTGAAGATCGAGATCCAGGACGCGAAGGGCAACTGGTACGGCACCCACAACGTGCCGGGCATGGAGGCCGGTCGGGTCGGCTTCCAGTACGTGCTCAACGTCGCCGGCCAGAACCCCGACTGGGCCAGCTGGTTCTACCTCCCCGCGGGCCAGGAGGCCGACTTCCGGGTGCGCGTCACCCTGGCCAAGGACGCCCCCAGCGACGAGGGCTGGATCGTCGGCTACGCGCTGTCCGTGCTGCTCGACGGCGACAACAACCCGGTCGCCCTGGGTGACCAGTCCGGTGGCCACCCGGTGACGATCGGGGCCGCCGCCACCACCGCCTCGACCCCGAGCGCCGTGCCGGGCAAGCCGATCACCCTGCCGTCGGCCCCGCAGGCCCCGGTCAGCGTGCCGCCGGCCGCCGTGATCAGCAAGGTCAAGGCCGCCGGCACCGCCGGCAGCAAGGTGACGGGCACCGGCACGGCCGGCGCCTCGCTGGCCTCCACCGGTGGCGGCAGCGACGCCGTGCCGCTGGCGATCGCCGGCGCGACCGTGCTCGCCGCCGGTGTCGGCACGCTCGTGGTGCTGCGCCGCCGCAAGGGCAGCCAGGCCTGACGTCGCAGTGCGACGCCGCGCGAGCCCGGGATCCCCGTTCGGATCCCGGGCTCGCGCCCGCTCGCGCCCGCTCAGGCCGGCCCGGCCGCCAGGTCGCGCACGGCCTGCGGCAGCGGCCCGGCGCCGGAGCGCTCGGCGGCGCGGCAGAGCAGCGCGGCCAGCCGGCGGTTCACCTCGTCGGGTCGCTCCAGCAGCACCAGGTGCCCGGCGTCGGGGACCAGCACCAGCTCGGCGTCCGGCAGGGCGCGCGCGATCGCCTCACTGTGCGCGGCCGGGGTGAGCAGGTCCTCGGTACCGGCCAGCACCAGCACCGGCAGGTCGCTCAGCGCGGCCAGCGCGGCGGTCTTCTCGTGCGCGGCGAAGGCCGGGTAGAACTCGGCGACCACGTCGATGGGGGTGCTGTCGAGCAGTTGCTCGGCGAACCGGGCGACCGCCGGGTCGACGTCCTTGCCCCCGAAGGAGAACCGGCGGTAGAAGACCGAGGCGAAGTCGGCGCCCAGTCGCCGGGTGGCCTCCACCAGCCCGACCTGACTGCCCAGCAGCTTCACCACCCCCGGTCCCACCCGGCGCCAGAGCTTCATGCCGACCGGCGGCAGGCCGAAGGTGACGGAGTCCCAGTCGCCCGCCGTGGTCCCGATCAGCGCGACCCCGGCCACCCGCTCGCGGAAGAGCTCCGGGTGCTGCTCGGCCAGCGCCATCACCGTCATGCCGCCCATCGAGTGGCCGACCAGCACGATCGGCCCGCTCGGCGCCACGGCCGCCAGCACCGCCGCGAGGTCGCCGCCCAGTTGGTCGATGCTCGCCGGGCGGCCGGCCAGGTAGGAGCGCGAGCGCTCGGAGCGGCCGTGGCTGCGCTGGTCCCAGAAGACCAGCCGCAGCGCGCCGCGCAGCGCCGCGCGCGGGAAGTGGAAGCTGTCCTGGTTGAGGCAGTAGCCGTGGCAGAAGACCACGGTGAGCGGCTCGCCGCCGGAGCCGACCGGGTTGAAGCCGAGCGGGCGCAGCGCGGCGCGGTCGGTCAGCAGCGGGCGCAGCCGGCTGCGGTCCACCGGCGCGGGCGGCGCGCCGCCCGGGGCGGGCGCGGGACCGGGGCGGCGGGCGAACCAGCCGTGCTGCCCGGGGCCGGCCGGGGCGCTGGACGGCTGCGGACCGTCCACCTCGACGTACAGCGCGGTCCCGTCGTCGGCGGCCACCGTGCGCGAGCGGCCGCGCAGCGAGCCGAACGGGGCCGCGGCGGCCAGCTCCTCGCGGGCCCGGCGGCGGGGGGCCCGACCCACCGTCAGCCGTTCGATCGCCACGCCCGCGGCCGCGCCGGCGGCCACCACGCCCAGCGACAGGCCGATCAGCCCCGCCCGGCTCACCCCCGCACCGGCCCCTTCGACGGCCTTGGCCAGGGAGCGCACCGGGTCGGGCCCGGTCATCCGTTCAGCCCACCGACGTAACGCCGCGGGACCCGACCGCCGATCCGGGTGACGATCTCGTAGGCGATGGTGCCGCTGGCGCGGGCCCAGTCCTCGGCGGTCGGCTCGCCCTGCTCGCCGTTGCCGAAGACCAGCACCTCGTCGCCGGCCTCGGGCGTGTCACCGCCGAGGTCCACCACGAACTGGTCCATCGCGATCCGCCCGGCGGCGGTGTACCACTTGCTGCCGATCTGCACCGGCCCGGCGCCGCTGGCGTGCCGCGGCAGGCCGTCGGCGTAGCCGAGCGGGACCAGGCCCAGCGTGGTCTCGCCGGGGGTGTGGTAGTGGTGCCCGTAGCTGACGCCGTGCCCGCCGGGCACGCCCTTGACCAGGGCGAGCCGCGCGCCGAGCGCCATCACCGGGCGCAGGCCGAAGTCGGCCGGGCCGCCCACCTCGGGCACCGGCGACAGGCCGTACATCGCGAGCCCGGTGCGGACCAGGTCGTAGTGCGCGTCGGGCAGCAGCAGGGTGGCCGGCGAGTTGGCCAGGTGCCGGACCTCGGGGCGCACCCCGGCCTGCTCGGCGTAGGCCAGCGCGGCGGCGAAGGCGTCCTGCTGGGCCACGATGGAGGGGTGGCCCGGCTCGTCGGCGGCCGCGAAGTGCGACCAGAGGCCGACCACCTCCAGCAGGCCCGCCGCCTGGGCGCGCAGCGCGGCGTCCACCAGGTCGGGCCAGTCGCGCGGCTGGCAGCCGCCCCGGCCCAGACCGGTGTCGGCCTTCAGGTGCACCCGGGCCGGGATCCCGGTGGCGCGCACCGCGTCGAGCAGTTCGTCCAGTGCCCACTGGCCGCTGACCGAGATGTCGACCTCGGCGCGCAGCGCCCGGGCGAACGGGCCGCCGGGCGTCCACAGCCAGCACAGGATGCGGGCCTGCTCGGGGGCGATGCCGGCCGCGCGCAGGGCCAGCGCCTCCTCGGGCGTGGCCGTGCCGAGCCAGCGCACCCCGGCCGCAAGGGCCTCCAGCGCGCACGGCAGCGCGCCGTGGCCGTAGGCGTCGGCCTTCACGACGGCCATCAGGGCGGCGCGCGGCGCCCGCTCGCGCAGGGCGGCGAGGTTACCGCGCAGCGCCGCCAGATCGATGGTCGCCTCGGCGCGCAGTCCTTCGGCGAGCATGGTGGTCCCGGGCGTCTTCGCAGTTGTCATCCCGTTCAGTCTCCCAGACCTGCGGCGCCACCCGGCCGTCCCCCCTCGGCCACGTCGCGCCAGGCCGCGGGCAGCGCGGCGGCGACGTCCGAGGCGGTGACCGGCGCGCCCGGCTCGCCGGCGGCCAGCCGGCCGGCCAGCCCGTGCAGGTAGGCGGCGGCCGGGGCGGCGTCCCACGGGGTGAGGCCCGCCGCCAGCAGCGCGCCGGCCAGGCCCGCCAGGACGTCCCCGCTGCCCGCCGTGGCGAGCCAGGAGGTGCCGGTCGGGTTCACCCGCACCGCGCCGTCCGGACGGGCGACGACCGTGCTGGAACCCTTCAGCAGCACGGTGGCCCCGAACCGCGCGGCCAGCTCGCGGGCGTGGCGCAACCGGGCGGCGGCCACCTGATCGGCCGTCACCGTCCCGCCCAGCAGCCGGGCCGCCTCCCCCGCGTGCGGGGTCAGCAGGGTCGGGGCGGCCCGCCCGGCCAGCGCGCCCGGTCCGCGCCGGGCGAGCTCGCTCAGGCCGTCCGCGTCCACGAGCACCGGGACCTCACTGGCCAGCGCGTCGTCCAGGGCCTCGGGCGTGTCGTCCCCCGAGCCGGGGCCCACCACCCAGGCCTGCACCCGCCCGGCGGTCAGCAGCACCTCCGGGTGGCACCGCACCACCTCCTCGGCCGGCCGGCCCTGGTAGCGCACCGCGCCCGCGCCGCCGCGCAGCGCGCCGGCCACCGCCAGCAGCGCCGCGCCCGGGTAGCGCTCGGAGCCCGCCAGCAGGCCGACCACGCCGCGCCGGTACTTGTCGCTCTCGGTGGCCGGCCGGGGCAGCAGCGCGGCCAGGTCGGCGTGCTGCAGGGCCTCCACGGGCGCCTGCGGCGGGCGCAGCCCGATCGGCACCAGGTGCAGCGCGCCCACGTGACCGGCGCCGGGGTCGACCACCAGGCCCGGCTTGTAGGTGCCGAAGGTGACCGTGACGTCCGCGCGCAGCGCCGCCCCGGGCACCTCGCCGGTGTCCGCGTCCACCCCGCTGGGCAGGTCGACGGCGACCAGCAGGCCCGCGCGCGGCGCCGTGGCGTAGACCGCCGCGGCCGGGCCCAGGCCGCCGCGGCCGCCGATGCCGACGATCCCGTCCAGGATCAAGTCAGCGCGCGAGAAGTCGGCCAGGCCGACTTCCTGATCCGTGGTCACCCGGCCGCCGGCCGCCCGCAGGGCCGCGAGAGCGGCCGGGTGCGCGCGGCCGGGATCGAGCAGCACCGCCGAGACGGCGGCCCCGCGGCCGGCCAGCCGGGCGCCGGCGAAGAGCGCGCCGCCGCCGCTGTCGCCGCTGCCCGCCAGCACCAGCAGGGCGCTGCCGTAGACCCGGCCCCGACGCCGGGTCAGCAGCCTGGCGCAGGCGGCGGCCAGGCCCGCCACGGCCCGCTCCATCAGCGGCGCGGGGGCCAGTGCGGCCTCGGCGGCCCGGACCTGTTCGACGGTGTGTGCGTGGCGCATGCCAGCAACCTACCCCCGCCGGCCGGCTATCCCTCGGCGATCACCACGGCGGTGGCCACGCCCGCGTCGTGGCTCAGCGACAGGTGCCAGCTGCGCACGCCCAGTTCGGCGGCCCGGGCCGCCACCGTGCCCCGGACGTGCAAGGTCGGCCGGCCCGACGGCTCGGTACGGACCTCGGCGTCCTGCCACTCCAGGCCCACCGGCGCGCCGAGCGCCTTGGCCAGCGCCTCCTTGGCCGCGAACCGCGCCGCCAGCGAGGCGGCACCGCGCGGCTTGCCCGAGGGGAGCAGCCGCTCGGCCGGGGTGAAGAGCCGCTCGAGCATGGACGGCGTCCGTTCCAGCGAGGCGGCGAAACGGTCGATGGCGGCGATGTCGATACCCACACCGATGATCACCCCGCCGACGATACCGGTCCCCCCGCGCACCGCACGGGGGGACCGGTGGAGGAGCGAACCCGGGCGGGCCTACTCGACGGTGACGGACTTCGCCAGGTTGCGCGGCTGGTCCACCTCGTGGCCCTTGGCGGTGGCCAGCTCGCAGGCGAAGACCTGCAGCGGCACCACGGAGACCAGCGGCTGCAGCAGCACCGGGGTGACCGGGATCCGGATCAGGTGGTCGGCGTACGGCGCGACCGCCTCGTCGCCCTCCTCGGCGATCACGATGGTGCGCGCCCCGCGGGCCCGGATCTCCTGGATGTTGGAGACGATCTTGTCGTGCAGGATCGAGCGCCCGCGCGGCGAGGGCACGACCACCACCACCGGCAGCCCCGGCTCGATCAGCGCGATCGGGCCGTGCTTGAGCTCGCCCGCCGCGAAGCCCTCGGCGTGCATGTACGCCAGCTCCTTGAGCTTGAGCGCGCCCTCCATCGCCACCGGGAAGCCCACGTGCCGGCCCAGGAAGAGCACGGAGCGGGCGTCGGCCAGCGAACGGGCCAGCTCGCGCACCGGCTCCATGGTCTGCAGCACCTGCTCGACCTGGCGCGGCGCGTCGCCCAGCTCGCGGATCACCGCGGAGATCTCGTCGCCCCACTTGGTGCCGCGCACCTGGCCCAGGTAGAGGGCCACCAGGTAGCAGGCGACCAGCTGGGTCAGGAAGGCCTTGGTCGAGGCGACCGCCACCTCCGGCCCGGCGTGGGTGTAGAGCACCGCGTCCGACTCGCGCGGGATGGTGGAGCCGTTGGTGTTGCAGATCGCCAGCACCTTGGCCCCCTGCTCGCGGGCGTGCCGCAGCGCCATCAGGGTGTCCATGGTCTCGCCGGACTGGGAGATGGCGATCACCAGCGTGCGGCCGTCCAGGATCGGGTCCCGGTAGCGGAACTCCGAGGCCACCTCGACCTCGCACGGGATCCGGGTCCAGTGCTCGATGGCGTACTTGGCGATCATCCCGGCGTGGAAGGCCGTCCCGCAGGCGACGATGACCACCTTGTCGGCCTCGCGCAGCACCGAGTCGGGGATCCGCAGCTCGTCCAGGGTCAGCCGGCCGTCGGTGCCGATCCGGCCCAGCAGGGTGTCGGCGACCGCCTTGGGCTGCTCGGCGATCTCCTTGAGCATGAAGTAGTCGTAGCCGCCCTTCTCGGCGGCCGAGGCGTCCCAGTCCACGTGGTACTCGCGCACCTCGGCCGGCGCGCCGTGGAAGTCGGTGACGGTGACCGCGTCGGCCCGCAGCTCGACCACCTGGTCCTGGCCCAGCTCGATCGCCTCGCGGGTGTGCGCGATGAAGGCGGCCACGTCCGAGGCGAGGAAGTTCTCGCCCTCGCCGCGCCCGACCACCAGCGGCGAGTTGCGCCGCGCGCCGACCACCACGCCCGGCGCCTGCGCGTGCACGGCCACCAGGGTGAAGGCGCCGTCCAGCTGCCGGCAGACCGCGCGCATCGCCTCGGCCAGGTCGCCGTCGAACGCCTCGGCGAGCAGGTGCGCGACCACCTCGGTGTCGGTCTCCGAGCGCAGCGTGTGGCCGCGCCCGGCGAGCTCCTCGCGCAGCTGGGCGAAGTTCTCGATGATGCCGTTGTGGACCACCGCGACCTGCCGGTGGTCGTCCAGGTGGGGGTGGGCGTTGGCGTCGGTGGGACCGCCGTGGGTGGCCCAGCGGGTGTGGCCGATCCCGCTGGTGCCGCCGGGCAGCGGGGCCTCGGCGAGGGACTTCTGGAGGTTCGCGAGCTTCCCGGCCCGCTTGTCGGTGGCCAGACTCCACTGCCCTGAGGAGTCCGCCGTCTGGATGGCCACACCCGCCGAGTCGTACCCTCGGTACTCCAGGCGCTGCAGCCCTGCGATCACTACGTCGAGCGCGGGCTGTGAGCCCACATAACCAACAATTCCGCACATATGTGTCAGCATAAGGGCGGCCCGCCGACCGTAACGGCGGGCCTCACGCAGCCCACGTCGCGGACAACAGCGCGTGACCGAAACCACAGCACCGGCGCGGCCGGGTACGGCCCACAATGGACGATGTGCTGACCGAACTCTGTACCCGGGGCGCCTCCTCAGCCCCCAGCCCGTCGCCGTCACCGTACGTCGACCTCAGCCGGGCCGAGTGGAGCGCCCTGCGCGAGCGCACCCCGCTGCCGCTGACCGCCGAGGAGGTGGAGCAGCTGCGCGGTCTGGGGACCGCCCTGGACCTGGACGAGGTCCGGGACGTCTACCTGCCGCTGTCGCGGCTGCTCAACCTCTACATCCACGCCACGCACGAGCTGCGCGGCGCGGTGGGCACCTTCCTGGACACCCCCGACACGGAGCGCACCCGCACCCCGTTCGTGATCGGCGTGGCCGGCTCGGTGGCGGTCGGCAAGTCCACCACCGCCCGCCTGCTGCAGGCGCTGCTGGCCCGCTGGCCCGAACACCCCCGGGTCGAGCTGGTCACCACCGACGGCTTCCTGCTGCCCAACGAGGAGCTGCGCCGGCGCGGCCTGATGGCCCGCAAGGGGTTCCCCGAGTCCTACGACCGCCGGGCGCTGATGCGCTTCGTGGCGGACGTGAAGGCCGGCAAGGAGCAGGTCACCGCCCCGGTCTACTCGCACCTGGTCTACGACATCGTGCCCGACCAGCGGCTGACCGTGCAGCGCCCGGACATCCTGATCGTGGAGGGCCTGAACGTGCTGCAGCCCGCGCTGCCCGGCACCGACGGCCGGACCCGGCTGGCGGTGGCCGACTACTTCGACTTCTCGATCTACGTGGACGCGCGCACCGACGACATCGAGAACTGGTACCTCTCGCGCTTCAAGAAGCTGCGCGACACCGCCTTCCAGGACCCCAGCTCGTACTTCCGCCGCTTCACCGAGGTCCCCCAGGAGGAGGCGATGGAGTACGGCCGGCAGGTCTGGCGCACCATCAACAAGCCCAACCTGCTGGAGAACGTGCTGCCGACCCGCGGCCGGGCCACCCTGGTGCTGCAGAAGGGCGCCGACCACAAGGTCCGACGCGCCCTCCTGCGTAAGCTCTGACGATCCGTCAGTAGGCCCGCTCAGCAGGCCAGTTGGGTGCGGACCACGCCGGCCAACCGCTCGGCGATGGTCCGCGCCTGCTCCTGGTCGGCGGCTTCCACCATCACCCGCACCAGCGGCTCGGTGCCCGAGGGGCGCAGCAACACCCGGCCGCTGCTGCCCAGTTCGGCCTCGGCCTCGGCGACCGCCGCGGTCAGCTCGGCGCAGTCGCCGACCCGGCTGCGGTCCACGCCCTTGACGTTGATCAGCAGTTGCGGCAACCGGGTCATCACCGCGGCGAGTTCGGCCAACGGCTGCTTGGTGGCCGCCAGGCGGGCACCGAGCATCAGGCCGGTCAGGGTGCCGTCGCCGGTGGTCGCGTGGTCCAGCAGGATCACGTGGCCGGACTGCTCACCGCCCAGCGCGTAGCCGTGCTCCTTCATCGCCTCCAGCACGTAGCGGTCCCCCACCGCCGTCTCGACCAGCTCGATGCCCTCGCGCCGCATCGCCTGCTTGAAGCCCAGGTTGGCCATCACGGTGCCGACCGCGGTGTTGCCGCGCAGGGTGCCGGCCTCGCGCATCGCCACGGCCAGGATCGCCATGATCTGGTCGCCGTCCACCTCGTTGCCCTCGGCGTCGGCGGCCAGGCAGCGGTCCGCGTCACCGTCCAGCGCCACCCCCAGGTCCGCCCGGTGCTCGCGCATGGCCGTGCGCAGCGGGTCCAGGTGGGTGGAGCCGACGCCGTCGTTGATGTTGAGGCCGGTGGGCTCGGCGCCCAGCGTGTAGACCACCTCGGCGCCGGCCCGGGCGAACGCCTCGGGCGCGACCCGGGCGGCGGCGCCGTGCGCGCCGTCGATGACGACCTTGATGCCGTCCAGCCGGTTCGGCAGCACGGCCACCAGGTGGGCCACGTACTTGTCGAAGCCCTCGGTGTACTCGTGCACCCGGCCGACCCCGGCGCCGGTGGGCCGCGGGCGCACCGGCTCGGCACCGGTCAGGTAGTGCTGGTAGTCCGACTCGATCGCGTCCTCGATCGCGTCGTCGAGCTTGTGACCGCCGCGGGCCAGGAACTTGATGCCGTTGTCCGGCATCGCGTTGTGGCTCGCCGAGAGCATCACGCCGAAGTCCGCGCCCAGCACGCCGGTGAGGTACGCCACGGCCGGGGTCGGCAGCACGCCGACCCGCAGCACGTCCACCCCCGAACCGGCCAGTCCGGCGATCACCGCGGCCTCCAGGAACTCGCCCGAGGCGCGCGGGTCACGGCCCACCACCGCCACCGGCCGGCGCCCGCCGAAGCCGTCGGGGTCGCCCAGCACATGGGCGGCGGCCATCGACAGGCCGAGGGCCAGTTCGGCCGTCAGCCCTTCGTTGGCCACGCCGCGTACGCCGTCCGTACCGAAGAGTCGTGCCACAGTCCCGTCCTTCGTCGCCGGCCGCCGGCCGGGCGGGGGACGGCCGGCCGGCGGAGAGGGGTTCCCTGGCCGCCTGACCGGTCCAGGGAGCACAACGCCCCGGGGCACATGAAGTGCTCCGGGGCGTGGGTCCCACCTGCGGGGTGCGCACCAAGGGCGGTACGCACCCCGGGTGTGACTAGCGCTTGCTGTACTGCGGGGCCTTACGGGCCTTCTTGAGACCGGCCTTCTTGCGCTCGACGGCGCGCGAGTCACGGGTCAGGAAGCCGGCCTTCTTGAGGGCGCCGCGGTTGTTGTCCACGTCGGCCTCGTTCAGGGCGCGGGCCACGCCGAGGCGCAGCGCGTAGGCCTGACCGGAGACGCCGCCACCCGCGATGCGGGCGATGACGTCGTAACGGCCGTCCAGCTCGAGGAGCTTGAAGGGCTCGTTCACGGTCTGCTGGTGCACCTTGTTGGGGAAGTAGTTCTCCAGGGTGCGGCCGTTGATCTTCCACTTGCCGGTGCCGGGGACGATGCGCACGCGGGCGATCGCCTCCTTGCGACGGCCGAGGCCGGCGCCGGGGATGGCCTCGCCGAAGCGGCCGGCGAGCGACTCGGTGGAGTAGGACGTCTCGTCCTCGGAGGTGTACTCGGTGTACTCCTCGTCGACCTCGATGTCCAGGGTGGTCTCGATGGCAGCGTTCTCGGCCACGATGTTCCTCAGCTTTTCTTAGTTAAGGGCTTGGTGGCCGGAATTACTGCGCGACCTGGGTGATCTCGAACGGCACCGGCTGCTGGGCAGCGTGCGGGTGCTGGTCGCCCGAGTAGACCTTCAGCTTCGAGAGCATCTGACGGCCCAGGCTGTTCTTGGGGATCATGCCCTTGATGGCCTTCTCGACGGCCTTCTCCGGGTTCTTGTCCAGGAGGTCGTCGTAGCGGACCGAGCGGAGACCACCCGGGAAACCGCTGTGGCGGTAGGCCAGCTTCTGGGACTTCTTGTTCCCAGACAGGTGCACCTTGTCCGCGTTGATGATGATGACGAAGTCACCAGTGTCAACGTGCGGCGCGTAGATCGCCTTGTGCTTGCCCCGGAGGAGGTTGGCGGCCTGGGAGGCCAGGCGGCCGAGCACAACGTCTTGCGCGTCGATGACGTGCCACTGACGCTGGACGTCGCCGGGCTTGGGGCTGTACGTACGCACGGTCGTAGCCTTCGCTTTTCAGTGAGTGAGTCCTGACAGGAGCACCTGGACGAGAGATCAGCCTGGATCCACTTGGACGCAATTCAAGGGGAGCCGCTGGTCATCGGCCTGGTATCTCCGGCGTACCGACCTCTCACGTGAGATGGAGCGAGCCAATACGCACAACAAGGGCCCACCTTACCCGCTCGGTGAGGCGAGCTCCAAACCCGTCACCGGTCGCGCTGCACCCGCGCCTCGTCCCAGACCGGTTCCGGGGCCTCGTAGACCCGTCCGTCGGAGCCGAAAACCAGGAAACGGTCGAAGGTCCGGGCGAACCAGCGGTCGTGCGTCACACAGAGCACGGTGCCCTCGAAGGCCTCCAGCCCCTCCTGCAGCGCCTCGGCGCTCTCCAGGTCCAGGTTGTCGGTCGGCTCGTCCAGCAGCAGCGCGGTGACGCCGGAGAGCTCGAGCTTGAGGATCATCAGCCGGGCCTGCTGGCCGCCCGAGAGCGACTCGAAGCGCTGCTCCTCCTGGCGGTCCAGCTCGTAGCGGCGCAGCGCGCCCATCGCGGCGCCGCGGCTGAGCGCGTGCTCCTCCTCGACGATCGAGCGCACCGTGCGGCCGAAGAGCTCGGGGTGGGCGTGCGTCTGGCGGAAGTGGCCGGGCACCACCCGCGCGCCCAGCCGCCAGCTGCCGCCGTGGCGCACCGTGTCGTCGCCGGCCAGCAGCCGCAGGAAGTGCGACTTGCCCGAGCCGTTGGAGCCCAGCACCGCGACCCGCTGGCCGTAGAAGACCTCCAGGTCGAAGGGCTGCATCAGGCCGGTGAGCTCCAGGCCCTCCAGGGTCAGCGCCCGCACGCCGGTGCGCCCGCCCTTGAGCCGCATGGTGATGTTCTGCTCGCGCGGCGGCTCCTCCGGCCGGCCGGCCTCCTCGAACTTCTTCAGCCGGGTCTGCGCGGCCGCGTAGCGGGTGGCCAGCGCGTGGCTGACGGAGGCCGCCTGGCGCAGGTTGACCACCAGCTTCTTGAGCTTGGCGTGCTCCTCGTCCCAGCGCCGGCCGAGCTCCTCGAAGCGCGCGAAGCGCTCCTTGCGGGCCTCGTGGAAGGAGTCGAAGCCGCCGCCGTGCACCCAGACGCTGCTGCCGCCGCCGCCGAAGCCCGACTCGACACTGATGATCTTGTCCGCGGTGCGGGAGAGCAGCTCGCGGTCGTGCGAGATGTAGAGCACCGTCTTGGAGCTGGCCTTGATGGCCTCCTCCAGCCAGCGCTTGCCCGGCACGTCCAGGTAGTTGTCCGGCTCGTCGAGCAGCAGCACCTCGTCCGGACCGCGCAGCAGGCACTCCAGCACCAGGCGCTTCTGCTCGCCGCCGGAGAGCGTGTTCAGGCCGCGGAACTGGGCCCGCTCGAAGGGCATCCCCAGGGCCGCCATGGTGCAGACGTCCCAGTCGGTCTCGTACTCGTAGCCGCCGATGTCGGCCCAGTCGGAGAGCGCCTGGGCGTAGGCCATCTGGGTCTTCTCGTCGTCCTGCGCCATCATCGCCAGCTCGGCGGCGTCCACCGCCTTGGCGCCCACCGCGATCCGCGGCGGGGCGACGGAGACCAGCAGGTCGCGCACCGAGGCGTCCGGCGGCAGCGCCCCGGGCGTCTCGCGCAGGTCCTCGCGGCCGGTGGTGCCGACGAACTGACGCATCACGCCCAGGCCGCCGCTGACGGTCACGGTGCCGCCGTGCGACTGCACGTCGCCGGCGATCATGCGCAGCAGCGTGGTCTTGCCGGCGCCGTTGGCGCCCACCAGCGCGACCGCGGCGCCCTCGCCGACCCGGAAGGACGCGTCGTCGAACAACACCCGCCCGTCCGGCAGGTAGTACTCAAGGTGCGAAATCTCGACGTGTCCCATAGGCGGGAATTGTGCTACGCCCGACCACCCGGACCAAACGGATTAGCCTTCGACGTCACCGGTGGGCACGGCCGGCATCCCCGGCAGCGTGCGCATCCGGCGCGCCAGGCGCCCGCGCTCGGCCAGCTGGTCGTCGGCGGGGTAGCCGACCTCCTCCAGCGTCAGGCCGTAGGGGCGGATCACGTTGACGGCGCTGTTGCGCACCCCGCCCGCCAGCACCTCGCCCGGGAACTCCACCGGGCGGTGCCCGTCGCCCACCAGCAGCATCGCGCCGACCAGCGCGCGCACCATGTTGTGGCAGAAGGCGTCGGCCCGCACGGTGGCCACCGCCAGCGAGCCCTCCTGGGACGCGTAGGGGTCCATCGGCACCCGGTCCCAGCGCAGCTCCAGCAGGGTGCGGATGGTGGTGGCGCCCTCGCGCTTCTTGCAGTACGCCGCGAAGTCGTGCTCGCCCAGCAGCAGCCGGGCCGCCGCGTTCATCCTCTCCAGGTCCAGCGGCCGGTCGTGCCAGAGCACGTGACCGCGCAGCAGCGGGTCCACCCCGCCCTGGTGGTCGGCCACCCGGTAGGCGTACCGGCGCCAGATCGCCGCGAAGCGCGCGTCGAAGCCGGCCGGCGCCTCGGCGACCCGGTAGATCCGCACGTCGCCCGGCAGCCGCCCGGCGAGCCGGCGCAGCAGCTTCTCACCGTGCTCGGCCCACAGCTCCAGCGGCAGGTCCACGTGCGCCACCTGGCCGCGCGCGTGCACCCCCGCGTCGGTGCGCCCGGCCACCGTGAGCGCGAACGGCTCGGGGCTGCGGGTGACCACCTGCAGCGCGCTCTCGATCTCCTCCTGCACCGTGCGGCGCCCGCGCTGACGGGCCCAGCCGGAGAACTCGGCACCGTGGTACGCGAGATCGAGCCGGATCCGGACCAGCCCGGCGGCCGGGCCGTCCTTGACCGGCGCCTGCTCGGCGCAGTCGTTGACCACAGGATCACTCCAGAGAGAAGGGACGGGCCCGCTCCCCCGCCGAAGCGGGTGAGCGGGCCCGGACTCACACCTCGCGGTGTCAGGCGTTGTCGACCTCGGGGGTCGCGTCGGCCGGGGTCGCGTCGGCGACGGGGGCCTCGGCGGCCTCCTTCGTGGCGCGCTTGGTGGCGGCCTCGGCCTCACCGACGGCGGTCTGCGCGACGGTCAGCGCCTCGACCAGCTCGATCACGGCCATCGGGGCGTTGTCGCCACGACGGGGACCGATCTTGGTGATGCGGGTGTAACCACCGGGGCGGTTCTCGTAGCGCGGCGCGATCTCGGTGAAGAGGGTGTGCAGCACGGAGACGTCGGTGATCGTCTTGCGGACGATGCGACGGTTGTGGATGTCACCGGCCTTGGCCTTGGTGATCAGCTTCTCCGCCAGCGGGCGCATCCGACGGGCCTTGGCCTCGGTCGTGGTGATGCGGCCGTACTGGAACAGCTCGCGGCACAGGCCGGCGAGCAGCAGCGGCTCGTGGTGCGGGCCGCCGCCGAGGCGGGCGCCCTTCGCGGGACGGGGCATGATTGCTCCTTGAATCTCCGAATCCGGCCGTATCAGGTACCGGAACGGGCGTGCGGACACAGTTGTCCGCACGACTTAGTGGTCCTACCGCATCGAACGGGGGCGACCCGCGGGGGCCGCCCCCGTCCAAACTCTTAGTACTGCTCGGTCTCCGCGTAACCCGCGTCGTCCAGGTCGTCGGCGCCGAAGGCGTCGGCGGCGGCGGTCGGGTCGAACCCGGGCGGGCTGTCCTTGAGGGCCAGGCCCATGCCGGCCAGCTTCGCCTTGACCTCGTCGATCGACTTCGCACCGAAGTTGCGGATGTCGAGCAGGTCGGCCTCGGAGCGGGCCACGAGCTCACCCACGGTGTGGATGCCCTCGCGCTTGAGGCAGTTGTACGACCGAACGGTGAGCTCCAGCTCCTCGATCGGCAGCGCCAGGTCGGCGGCCAGGGCGGCGTCCGTGGGGGACGGGCCCATGTCGATGCCCTCGGCGTCGATGTTCAGCTCGCGGGCGAGACCGAACAGCTCCACCAGGGTCTTACCGGCCGAGGCCATGGCGTCACGCGGGCGCATGGCGGGCTTGGTCTCGACGTCGACGATCAGCTTGTCGAAGTCGGTGCGCTGCTCGACACGGGTCGCCTCGACCTTGTAGGTGACCTTCAGCACGGGGCTGTAGATCGAGTCGACCGGGATCCGGCCGATCTCCTGGCCGGACGCCTTGTTCTGGACGGCCGAGACGTAGCCGCGACCGCGCTCGACGGTCAGCTCCATCTCCAGCTTGCCCTTGCCGTTGAGCGTGGCGAGCACCAGCTCGGGGTTGTGCACCTCGACACCGGCCGGGGGCGCGATGTCGGCGGCGGTGACCACACCCGGGCCCTGCTTGCGCAGGTACATCACGACCGGCTCGTCGTGCTCCGAGGAGACGACCAGCTGCTTGATGTTGAGGATGAGGTCGGTCACGTCCTCCTTGACGCCCGGCACGGTGGTGAACTCGTGCAGGACACCGTCGACCCGGATGCTGGTGACGGCGGCACCGGGGATCGAGGAGAGGAGCGTGCGGCGAAGCGAGTTGCCGAGGGTGTAGCCGAAGCCCGGCTCCAGCGGCTCGATGACGAACCGCGAGCGGTACTCGTCGACAACCTCTTCGGTCAGCGAGGGGCGCTGAGCGATCAGCATGGTTCAGATCCTCCAGTTGTCTTCGGCACCCACTATTTGATGCCGAACAGGACCAAGCGTACGGGGTCCGTCGCGCAGTCACGAAGAACTGCGCGGGACCCCGTACGTGGTGTGGAACACCGGTGCCCGAAGGCGCCGCGTCAGACGCGGCGACGCTTCGGCGGACGGCAGCCGTTGTGCGGGGTGGGGGTGACGTCCTGGATCGAGCCGACCTCCAGGCCGGTGGCCTGCAGCGAGCGGATCGCGGTCTCGCGACCCGAGCCCGGGCCCTTCACGAAGACGTCGACCTTGCGCATGCCGTGCTCCTGCGCGCGACGGGCAGCGGCCTCGGCGGCCATCTGCGCGGCGAACGGGGTGGACTTGCGCGAGCCCTTGAAGCCGACGTGGCCGGCAGAGGCCCAGGAGATCACGTTGCCCGCGGGGTCGGTGATCGAGACGATCGTGTTGTTGAACGTGCTCTTGATGTGAGCGTGCCCGTGGGCGACGTTCTTCTTTTCCTTGCGGCGGATCTTCTTCGCGCCGGCAGCCTGACGACCCTTGGGGGGCATAAGTCTGTTTCTCCTACTGAGGTGGTCGGTCCGCTAACCCGCGGGCCGGAGGGATGTCCGGTTAACGGGCGGACTACTTCTTGCCCGGCTTCTTCTTGCCGGCAATCGCGCGACGCGGGCCCTTGCGGGTACGCGCGTTGGTGTGGGTGCGCTGACCGCGGACGGGCAGGCCGCGGCGGTGACGCAGACCCTCGTAGCAGCCGATCTCGACCTTGCGGCGGATGTCGGCGGCGACCTCACGGCGGAGGTCACCCTCGACCGTGTAGTTGGCGTCGATCCACTGCGCGAGCTTCACGAGGTCGTCCTCGGAGATGTCGCGGACGCGGATGTCGGGGTTCACGCCCGTCTCGGCCAGCGACTGCTGGGCGCGGGTACGGCCGATGCCGTAGACGTACGTGAGGGCGATCTCGATCCGCTTTTCGCGGGGGAGATCAACGCCGGCGAGGCGTGCCATTCATGGCTCCTGTGGTTCTTCAGAGGTCTGACGAGCGGCCTACTCCGACACCTCTCGGCGAGGGAGCCCCGGCCTCTGACCGGGGGTGGCAGTCCGTCCCTGGGGACGGATCGGGCAGCCCGCGTATGACGTTGTGCGCGTCGCGCGAAGTACTACGAGAAATGCGGGGGGACGATCAGCCCTGGCGCTGCTTGTGGCGCAGGTTGTCGCAGATCACCATGACCCGGCCGTGGCGGCGGATCACCTTGCACTTGTCGCAGATCTTCTTGACGCTCGGCTTGACCTTCATGGTTCAGGTTCTCCGGGTCTAGATCTGACGGGAACCCCTCGCAGGACGAGGGGTAACTCCTACTTGTAGCGGTAGACGATCCGACCGCGCGTCAGGTCGTAGGGGCTCAGCTCCACGACGACGCGGTCGTCCGGGAGGATACGGATGTAGTGCATCCGCATCTTGCCGCTGATGTGCGCGAGGACCTTGTGACCGTTCTGCAGCTCAACCTTGAACATGGCGTTCGGGAGAGACTCGATCACGGTGCCCTCGATCTCAATGGCGCCTTGCTTCTTTGCCATGAACTGCGAGATCCACCTTCCGGGACCGGCTACCGTATGCGGCACGCTCGTGCGAACCTGGGTTCACCCCGACCTGTGAGGGAAGAGGGCGTGCTGAAGCACGCTACGAGTGAGCCGACGGTCTATCGTACGTGAGCCCCGGGCTAACGGACAAACCGGGGGTCCGCCTGCGCGCCGACGGTGTGCGCCGCGGCCGGCGGGCGCACCACCGCGGTGCAGGCCGAGCAGCGGGTGGCGGCCTCGGGGATCTCGGTCAGGCACTCCGGGCAGGGACGCTTGGCGACCTTCGGCTTCTTCGGCAGGTAGCGCTCGGTGGCCTTGGAGACCGGGAGCACCACGAAGAAGTACAGCACCGCGGCGGTCATCAGGAACGCGATGAGCACGTTCAGGAACTGCCCGTACGGGAAGGTGACGCTCGCCACCGTGAACTTGTAGGCGGCGAAGTCGCCGGCCGCGCCGACCACCACACCCACCAGCGGGGTGAGGAAGGCGGAGACGAACCCGGTGACGACCCCGGTGAAGGCCGCACCGATGACCACACCGACCGCCATGTCGACGACGTTGCCGCGCATGATGAAGTCGCGGAAGCCCTTGAGCACTGTTCTCCCCTAAATGTCCGGATCGCCTGGCGTTCGAACCAGAGACGATACCGGGTCAGCCCAGGGGGTCGGGAGCCGCGGTCACGCCCAGGGCGGCGAGCTGCGCCTTCCCGCCGTCGAAGGCGGTGAGCACCAGCGGGCCCTGCTCGGTGACGGCCACCGAGTGCTCCCAGTGCGAGGCCCAGGTGCCGTCGTTGGTGACGACCGTCCAGTCGTCCTCCAGCACGCTGGTGTGCGGGGTGCCGAGCGAGACCATGGGCTCGATGGCCAGCACCGTGCCGGGCACCAGCTTGGGGCCCTTGCCGCGGCCGCGCTCGACGTAGTTCAGCACGTGCGGCTCCATGTGCATCGCGGTGCCGATGCCGTGGCCGCCGTAGCCCTCGGTGATGCCCCACTTGCCCTTGGGCGGCAGCGGCTGGCGGCGGATGAAGCCCTCGATCGCCTTGGAGACGTCGACCAGCCGGTTGCCCTTCTTCATCTGGGCGATGCCGGCCCACATCGAGCCCTCGGTGACCCGGCTGAGCATCTCCACCTCGGGGCGGACCTCGCCCACCGCCACGGTGATCGCCGCGTCCCCGTGCCAGCCGTCCACGATCGCGCCGCAGTCGATGGAGATCACGTCACCCTCGACCAGCACCCGCTCACCGGGGATGCCGTGCACCACCTCGTTGTTGACCGAGGCGCAGATCACCCCGGGGAACCAGAGGCCGCCGTGGTGCGCGCGGAAGTTCGAGGTGGCGCCGTGGTCGGCGATGACCTTGGCCGCGACGTCGTTGATCTCCTGGGTGCTCACCCCGGGGGCGACCGCCTCGCGGCAGGCCTTGAGCGCCTCGGCGACGACCAGCCCGGCGACCCGCATCTTCGCGATCTGCTCGGGGGTCTTGATCTCCACCATCTGGCCACGCCTTTCGTATGTTCCCGCCCGGTCCTTGCCGGGCGGCGATTCCACTCCACCCACCGTACGACGCCGCACGGCCGCGGCACCCGGTTCGGGGTGCCGCGGCCGTGGGACGGACGGGGTCGATCAGCCCTGCTGCTTGCGGTTCTCCAGCGCCTCGACCGCGCGCTGCGTCACCTCGTCGACCTTGCCCAGCGCCGAGATGGTGGTGACCAGCTTCTGCTGGACGTAGTAGTCGATGATCGGCTCGGTCTCCGTGTGGTAGACCTCCAGCCGGGTGCGGACCGCTTCCTCGGTGTCGTCCGAGCGCTGGTACAGCTCGCCGCCGCACTCGTCGCAGACGCCCTCGGTGGTCGAGGGGTTGTACACCACGTGGAAGACGTGGGCGCCGTCGTTGCGGCAGAGCCGACGACCGGCGATCCGCTTGACCACCTCGTCCTCGGGGACCTCCAGGTCCAGTACACCGTCCAGGACGATGCCCGCCTCCACGAGGATCTCGTCCAGCGCCTTGGCCTGGACGAGGTTGCGCGGGAAACCGTCCAGCAGGAAGCCGTGTGCGGCGTCCGGCTGGGCGAGGCGGTCCTTGGCCATCCCGATGGTGACCTCGTCCGGCACGAGCCGGCCGGCGTCCATGTAGCCCTTGGCCTCGAGCCCCAACGGGGTGCCCTGGCTGATGTTGGCCCGGAAGAGGTCACCGGTGGAGATGTGGGGGATGGACAGGGTCTTGGCGAGCACGTGCGCCTGAGTACCCTTCCCGGCCCCGGGAGGTCCGACGAGGACGATACGCATCAGCGGAGGAACCCTTCGTAATTACGCTGCTGGAGCTGGCTCTCGATCTGCTTCACAGTTTCGAGTCCGACACCGACGATGATGAGGATGCTGGTGCCACCGAACGGGATGGTTGTGCTCGCGTTCAGGGCGACCAGGCCGATCATCGGGATCAACGCGATGAGGCCCAGGTAGAGCGAACCCGGCCAGGTGATGCGGGTCAGCACGTAGTTCAGGTATTCGGCCGTCGGCCGGCCGGCCCGGATGCCCGGGATGAACCCACCATACTTCTTCATATTGTCGGCAACTTCTTCGGGGTTGAAGGAGATGGCGACGTAGAAGAAGGCGAAGAAGACGATCAGCACGAAGTACGTGACCATGTAGATGGGGTGGTCACCCTTGGTGAAGTTGTTCTGGACCCAGATCGCCCAGCCGGACTTGCTGCTCGTCAACTGCGCCACGAGCGCGGGGATGTACAGCAGCGACGAGGCGAAGATGACCGGGATGACACCGGCCTGGTTGACCTTCAGCGGGATGTAGGTCGAGGTGCCGCCGAAGGCACGCCGGCCGATCATGCGCTTGGCGTACTGCACCGGGATCCGGCGCTGGGCCTGCTCCACGAAGATGACCAGGACCACGACCACGACACCGACCGCGAGGACGGCGAAGAAGTCGACCCACCCGCCGCCGATCTTGCCCATCTTCTTGATGGTCCACAGGTTGCCGGGGAAGCCCGAGGCGATCGAGGTGAAGATCAGGATCGACATGCCGTTGCCGATGCCGCGGTCGGTGATGAGCTCGCCGAGCCACATGATCATCGTGGTGCCGGCGGTCATCGTGACGACCATGACCGCGATCCGGAAGACCGAGGTGTCCGGCACGACCTGGTTGCCCACCGGGCAGGTCGAGAAGAGCGCACCGTTCGACGCCGTGGCGACGATCCCGGTGCCCTGCAGCACGGCCAGGGCGATGGTCAGGTACCGGGTGTACTGCGTGATCTTCGCGGTACCGGCCTGCCCCTCCTTCTTCAGCGACTCGAGTCGCGGGATCACGACGGTGAGCAGCTGCAGGATGATGCTGGCGGTGATGTACGGCATGATGCCGAGCGCGAAGATCGTCAGCTGCAGCAGCGCGCCGCCGCTGAAGAGGTTGACGAGGCCGAAGAGGCCGTTACTGCTCTGCTTCACGCACTCGTTCACGGCTTTGAAGTTGACGCCCGGGACGGGAACGTGCGCACCCATCCGGAACAGCACCATGATGCCCAGCGTGAACAGCAGCTTCTTGCGCAGGTCGGGCGTCTTGAACGCCCGCGCGAACGCACTGAGCACGGTGCCTCCTGCGCCTCCCGCACGTCGTCGGCGGGAGGGTCGGTCCTGATGGGAGAGTGAAAGGGGTACAGCTACTAGGCAGCCTGTCGCAGCCTACAAGGGAACTCCACGGACTCTAACAGTGTGTGGCCACTCCGATGAAGCGCACAGAACCCCCGGTTGCCGTGCGGCGGCCGGGATGCCCGCATTTGGCCGGGGATGCCGGGCCGACCCGTGGCGATGAGCACACAAAAGAGAGAGCCCCGCCCCTCGAACGAGGGACGGGGCTCCACCTCTGACGGATCGTCAGCCGGACTCTACGACTCGGGGAGTCAGATGAGCTCGGTGACCGTACCGCCGGCAGCGATGATCTTCTCGGCGGCGGAGCCGGAGACGGCGTCCACCGAGACCTGCAGCGCGACGGTGATCTCGCCGGTGCCGAGCACCTTGACGAGCGAGTTCTTGCGAACCGCGCCCTTCTCGACGAGACCCTCGACCGTGACCTCGCCACCCTGCGGGTAGAGCTCGGCCAGCTTGTCGAGGTTGACCACCTGGAAGGTGATCTTGAAGGGGTTCTTGAAGCCCTTCAGCTTCGGCAGGCGCATGTGGAGGGGCATCTGGCCACCCTCGAAGCGCTGCGGAACCTGGTAGCGGGCCTTGGTGCCCTTGGTACCACGACCGGCGGTCTTACCCTTGGATGCCTCACCACGACCGACACGGGTCTTGGCGGTCTTGGCACCCGGGGCGGGCCGCAGGTTGTGGACCTTCAGCGGAGAGTCCGCCATGTCAGTCAACCTCCTCGACCGTGACGAGGTGGCGGACGGTCTGGGCCATCCCGCGGATCTCGGGACGGTCCTCCTTCACGACCACGTCGTGCATGCGCTTGAGACCAAGCGAACGCAGCGTCTCACGGTGGTTCTGCTTGCTACCGATGTAGGACTTGGTCTGGGTGATCTTCAGGCGAGCCATCAGACACCAGCCCCAGCCGCGGCAGCCGTACCGGCCGCGCGAGCGCGCAGCAGGGCGGCCGGAGCCACGTCCTCCAGCGGCAGGCCACGACGGGCGGCGATCTCCTCGGGGCGCACGAGGCCCTTCAGAGCGGCCACCGTGGCGTGCACGATGTTGATCGCGTTGTCCGAGCCGAGCGACTTCGACAGGATGTCGTGGACGCCGGCGCACTCGAGGACGGCACGCACCGGGCCACCGGCGATAACGCCGGTACCGGGGGACGCCGGCTTCAGGAGCACGACGCCGGCGGCCTTCTCGCCCTGGATCGGGTGCGGGATGGTGCCCTGGATACGGGGGACCTTGAAGAAGTTCTTCTTGGCCTCCTCAACACCCTTGGCGATGGCGGCCGGAACCTCCTTCGCCTTGCCGTATCCGACACCCACGGTGCCGTCGGCGTCGCCCACCACGACCAGCGCGGTGAAGCTGAAACGACGACCACCCTTGACAACCTTGGCGACACGGTTGATCGCTACGACGCGCTCGACGTAAGCGGTCTTCTCGACGGCGGGGGCGTTGCCCCGGTCGTCACGCTTACGGTCACGCCGCTCGCCACCGCCGGTGCCGCCGCCGGCGCCGCTACCGCGGCGCTGGGGTCCAGCCATTGGAATTACCTCTCTCGATTACGTCCGTCGACTGAGTCGACGAGCGGCTTAGAAGTCGAGCCCGGCCTCGCGGGCCGCGTCCGCCAGGGCGGCGATGCGGCCGGCGTACCGGTTGCCCGCGCGGTCGAAGACGACCGACTCGATGCCGGCGGCCTTGGCGCGCTCGGCGACCAGGCTCCCGACCTTCTTGGCCAGCTCGGTCTTGTCGCCCTCGGCGCCCTTGATGGACACGTCGAGGGTGGACGCCGACGCCAGGGTGTGACCCTTGGCATCGTCGATGACCTGGGCGACCATGTGGCGGTTCGAGCGCGTCACAACGAGGCGCGGACGCACCTCGGTGCCGACGACGCGCTTGCGAACGCGGATCGCGCGGCGCTTACGGGCGGCGTTCTTGTAGCCGTTGCCCTTGCCGATCTTGACAGAGACGGTCATGGCTTACTTACCACTCTTTCCGACCTTGCGGCGGATGACCTCGCCCGCGTACTTGACGCCCTTGGCCTTGTACGGGTCGGGCTTGCGCAGCTTGCGGATCTTGGCCGAAACCTCGCCGACCAGCTGCTTGTCGATCCCGTCCACGTGGAACTTGGTGGGCGACTCGACCACGAAGGTGATGCCCTCCGGGGCCTCGATCAGGATCGGGTGGCTGTAGCCGAGCGAGAACTCCATGGAGGAGCCCTTCGCTGCGACACGGTAACCAACACCGCTGATCTCCAGCGACTTGCGGTAGCCCGCGGTCACGCCGGTGATCATGTTCGCCACCAGCGTGCGGGAAAGGCCGTGCAGGGCCTTCGACTGACGCTCGTCGTTCGGGCGCGAGACGACCAGGGTGCCGGTCTCGTCCTTGCTGATCTCGATCGGCGCGGCAACGGTGTGCGTCAGGGAACCCTTGGGGCCCTTCACACCGACCGTCTGGCCATCGATGGTGACGTCCACGCCGGCGGGAACCGGGATGGGCAGCCGTCCAATACGCGACATTGCTGTACCTCCGTTTCCCGAATTACCAGACGTAGGCGAGAACTTCTCCGCCTACGCCCTTCTTGGCGGCCTGCTTGTCCGTGAGGAGACCCGAAGACGTGGAGATGATCGCCACGCCCAGGCCGCCGAGGACCTTCGGCAGGTTGGTGGACTTTGCGTAGACCCGCAGGCCCGGCTTGCTGATGCGCTTGATACCAGCGATCGAGCGCTCGCGGTTGGGGCCGAACTTGAGCTCGATGGTCAGCTTCTTGCCGACCTCGTTCTCCTGCGGCTCCTCGACCTTCCAGCTGGAGATGTAACCCTCCTGCTGCAGGATCTGCGCGACGTGCGACTTGATCTTGCTAGCCGGCATCGCCACGGTGTCGTGGTACGCCGAGTTCGCGTTACGCAGACGCGTGAGCATGTCTGCGATGGGGTCGGTCATGGTCATGATGGCCTCAGGCCTCTCTCGCCGTGGTTTCTCCGCGCCAGGTCCCCCCGACGCACTCCGAGGAGTGCGGCAGGGGCACAGACGCAGGGGACCTGCGGCGTTAGTAAGACTGGGTGCGAGCCCACGGATGAGGGCCACGGACATTCATAGGGAATGCCGCGGCAGGGGGCCCGACCCCACTACCTTACGGGACACCGTACGGCCGCCCAAATCTGGGCGGTGTGGGGTCGGGCACCTCTGCTTCGCAGTGTTGTGCTACCGCTTGCCTGGAGCCTGGGTTACCAGGAGCTCTTGGTCACGCCCGGCAGCTCGCCGCGGTGCGCCATCTCACGGAGGCACACACGGCACAGGCCGAACTTGCGGTACACCGAGTGCGGACGGCCGCAGCGCTGGCAGCGGGTGTAACCGCGGACAGCGAACTTCGGCTTGCGCTCGGACTTCGCGATGAGGGACTTCTTCGCCATTGGCTCACGCCTCCTTGAACGGGAAGCCCAGAGCGCGCAGGAGCGCCCGGCCCTCGTCGTCGGTCTGAGCGGTGGTCACGACGGTGATGTCCATACCGCGCTGACGGTCGACCTTGTCCTGGTCGATCTCGTGGAACATGACCTGCTCGGTCAGACCGAAGGTGTAGTTGCCACGGCCGTCGAACTGCTTGGGGGAGAGACCACGGAAGTCACGGATACGCGGCAGAGCCAGCGACACCAGACGGTCCAGGAACTCCCACATGCGGTCACCACGGAGGGTGACGTGGGTGCCGATCGGCTGGCCCTCACGCAGCTTGAACTGCGCGATGGACTTGCGAGCCTTCGTCACCGCCGGCTTCTGGCCGGTGATGGCGGTGAGGTCGCGGATGGCACCGTCGATCAGCTTGGAGTCGCGGGCGGCCTCGCCCACACCCATGTTGACCACGACCTTGACCAGGCCGGGGATCAGCATGACGTTCTCGTAGGAGAACTCTTCCTTGAGCTGGCCCTTGATCTCGGAGTTGTAACGCTCCTTGAGGCGGGGGGCCACCTTCTCGACGTTCTCGATGGTCGTCTCAGACATCAGATGTCCTCACCGGTTCGCTTGGCAACGCGGATCTTGTTGCCCTCGTCATCGAAGCGGTAACCAACGCGAGTGACGACCTTCTTGCCGTCCTTCTCGACGACCAGCTGCACGTTGGAGACGTGCACCGGGGCCTCGACGGTGATGATGCCACCGGCGGTGCCCTGGCCGGGCTTGGTGTGCTTCTTGACCCGGTTCACACCCTCGACGAGAACCTTGTTGTCGGCGGGCATGGCCTGGATGACCTTGCCCTGCTTGCCGCGGTCCTTGCCGGTGATGACCTGAACCAGGTCACCCTTCTTGATCTTCATGCTGTTCGCCATGGGTTAGAGCACCTCCGGCGCAAGCGAGATGATCTTCATGAACTTCTTGTCACGCAGCTCGCGGCCCACCGGGCCGAAGATGCGGGTTCCACGGGGGTCACCGTCGGTGTTCTTCAGAACCACCGCGGCGTTCTCGTCGAACCGGATGTACGAACCGTCGGGGCGACGGCGCGACTTCACGGTGCGGACGATGACGCACTTGACGACGTCACCCTTCTTCACCGAACCACCGGGGATCGCGTCCTTGACGGTCGCGACAATGACGTCCCCGATACCCGCGTAGCGGCGACCGGAACCACCGAGAACGCGGATGCAAAGGATTTCCTTTGCGCCCGTGTTGTCGGCGACACGCAGTCGCGACTCCTGCTGGATCACAGCTTTCTCCTGATCGTCAACGAGAGTTGACGGGCCGGCCGCTGCTCACACCGGCGCCCGCGAGGGACCCGATGCACATACGGCCGTACCCGAGCAACTTCGTTACTTGGCCTTCTCGAGGATCTCGACGACGCGCCAGCGCTTCGTCGCGGACAGCGGACGGGTCTCCGCGAGGAGCACCCGGTCGCCGATGCCGCAGGCGTTCGCCTCGTCGTGCGCCTTCAGCTTGTTCGTACGGCGGATGACCTTGCCGTACAGAGCGTGCTTGACGCGGTCCTCGACGGCGACGACGACGGTCTTGTCCATCTTGTCGCTGACGACGAGACCCTCACGGGTCTTGCGGAAGCCGCGCGCCTCAGTCTCGTTGGTGGTGTTCTCAGTCATCAGGCGTTCTCCACCGTCTCGATGCCCAGCTCGCGCTCGCGCATCAGGGTGTAGATCCGCGCGATGTCCTTACGGACCAGCCGGAGCCGTCCGTGGTTGTCGAGCTGTCCGGTCGCCGCCTGGAAGCGGAGGTTGAACAGCTCCTCCTTGGCCTCGCGGAGCTTGGCAACGAGACCCTCGTTGTCCAGCTCGCGCAGCTCAGCAGCCTTGGTGCCGGCCGACATCAGCTCTCACCTGCCTCGCGCCGGACAATCCGGCACTTCATCGGGAGCTTGTGAGCAGCGCGGGTGAGCGCCTCACGAGCAACCTTCTCGTTGGGGTAGGACAGCTCAAACATGATCCGCCCCGGGTGAACGTTGGCGATCCACCACTCCGGCGAACCCTTACCGGAACCCATGCGGGTCTCGGCAGGCTTCTTGGTGAGGGGACGGTCCGGGTAGATGTTGATCCAGACCTTGCCGCCACGCTTGATGTGACGGGTGATGGCGATACGAGCGGACTCGATCTGCCGGTTCGTCACGTAGGCCGGGGTGACGGCCTGGATGCCGTACTCGCCGAAGGCGAGTTCGGTGCCACCCTTGGCAGCGCCGCGGCGCTTCGGGTGGTGCTGCTTGCGGTGCTTGACCCGACGGGGGATCAGCATGTCGGTCAGGCCTCCGTTCCGGTGCTCTCGGCCGCCGGCGCCTCAGCGGTCACCTGGGCAGCGCCCTCGGTGCTCGCCGGACGACGACCGCCACGGGCTGCGCCACCGCGCTCGCCGCCACGGCCACCGCGCTCGCCGCCACGCGCGGGGCGGGCGTCGTTGCGGGCCGGACGGTTGCCCGAGCGGGCAGCGGCGTTCTCAGCGCGGACCTCGGCGATGTTCTTGACGTCGCCCTTGTAGATCCAGACCTTCACGCCGATGCGGCCGAAGGTCGTCTTGGCCTCGAAGAAGCCGTAGTCGACGTTCGCGCGCAGCGTGTGCAGCGGCACACGACCCTCGCGGTAGAACTCCGAACGGCTCATCTCGGCGCCGCCGAGACGACCGGAGCACTGGACCTTGATGCCCTTGGCGCCGGACTTCATGGTGCCCTGCATCGACTTGCGCATGGCACGGCGGAACGACACGCGGGAGGACAGCTGCTCCGCGACGCCCTGAGCCACGAGCTGGGCGTCCAGCTCGGGGTTCTTGACCTCGAGGATGTTCAGCTGGACCTGCTTGCCGGTCAGCTTCTCGAGGTCGCCGCGGATGCGGTCGGCCTCGGTGCCACGGCGACCGATGACGATGCCGGGGCGAGCGGTGTGGATGTCGACGCGGACGCGGTCGCGGGTGCGCTCGATCTCAACCTTCGAGATGCCGGCGCGCTCCATGCCCTTCGTCATCATGCGACGAATGGCAACGTCTTCCTTGACGTAGTCCTTGTACAGCTTGTCGGCGTACCAGCGGGACTTGAAGTCCGTGCTGATGCCGAGGCGGAACCCGTGCGGGTTAACCTTCTGGCCCATTACCGGGTCCCTTCCTTGCTGCTGACGACCACGGTGATGTGGCTGGTCCGCTTGCGGATCCGGTAGGCACGGCCCTGGGCGCGCGGACGGAACCGCTTCAGGGTCGGGCCCTCGTCAACGTACGCCTCGCTGATGACGAGGTCGTCCACGTTGGTGTGGTTGTAGTTGTGCGCGGCGTTGGCAATGGCGCTGTTGAGCACCTTGCCGACCGGCACGGTCGCGGCCTGCGGAGCGAAACGCAGGACCGCCTGGGCCTCCGTGGCGTTCAGGCCACGGATGAGGTCCACCACGCGGCGGGCCTTCATGGGCGTGACGCGGATGTACCGCGCCTGGGCCCTGGCTTCCATGGTTGTCCCCTTGCTGGTGTAAGTCATGAGTCGTTGCTTATCCGCTTGGCGACTAGCGACGCTTCGACTTGCGGTCGTCCTTGACGTGACCGCGGAACGTACGCGTCGGCGCGAACTCGCCGAGCTTGTGGCCGACCATCGACTCGGTGACGAACACCGGGACGTGCTTACGACCATCGTGAACCGCGATCGTGTGACCGAGCATGCTCGGGCTGATCACGGAGCGGCGGGACCAGGTCTTGATGACGTTCTGGGTACCCGCTTCGTTCTGGACGTCCACCTTCTTGATGAGGTGGCCGTCGATGAAGGGGCCCTTCTTGAGACTGCGCGGCATCTGACCTGCTCCTAGCGCTTCTTGTTGGTCTTGCGGCGGCGCACGATGAGGGCGTCCGAAGCCTTCTTGGCCTTACGGGTGCGACCCTCCTTCTGGCCCCACGGCGAGACCGGGTGGCGACCACCGGAGGTCTTACCCTCACCACCACCGTGCGGGTGGTCGATCGGGTTCATGGCCACACCACGCACGGTCGGGCGAACGCCCTTCCAGCGCATACGGCCGGCCTTGCCCCAGTTGATGTTCGACTGCTCGGCGTTGCCGACCTCGCCGACCGTCGCGCGGCAGCGCACGTCCACCAGGCGGATCTCACCGGAGGGCATGCGCAGGTGCGCCATGCGACCCTCACGGGCGAGCAGCTGGATGCCGGAGCCGGCGGAGCGGGCCATCTTGGCACCGCCACCGGGACGCAGCTCCACCGCGTGGATGGTGGTACCGACCGGGATGTTCTGCAGCGGCAGGTTGTTGCCCGGCTTGATGTCGGCCTTGGGGCCGTTCTCGATCCGGTCACCCTGCGTGATGCCACGCGGCGCGATGATGTAGCGCTTCTCGCCGTCCGCGTAGTGCAGCAGCGCGATGCGAGCGGTGCGGTTGGGGTCGTACTCGATGTGCGCGACCTTGGCCGGCACGCCGTCCTTGTCGTGACGACGGAAGTCGATCACGCGGTAGGCGCGCTTGTGTCCGCCACCCTGGTGGCGAGCGGTGATACGACCGGCGTTGTTACGGCCGCCCTTGCTGTGCAGGGGGCGAACCAGCGACTTCTCCGGCGTGGACCGCGTGATCTCTACGAAGTCGGCCACGCTGGAGCCACGACGGCCCGGCGTAGTCGGCTTGTACTTGCGGATGCCCATTTGGCTCTCTCGTCCTCGTCCTTATCGACGATCACGATCTCCGTTAGGAGACCGGACCACCGAAGATGTCGATGCGGTTGCCCTCAGCCAGCGTCACGATGGCGCGCTTGGTGTCCTTGCGCTTGCCAAAGCCCGTCTTGGAGCGCTTGCGCTTGCCCTGACGGTTGAGCGTGTTGACGGACTCGACCTTGACCGAGAAGACCGCCTCGACGGCCTGCTTGATCTGGGTCTTGTTGGCACCCGGCGACACGACGAACGTGTACTTGTTCTCGTCGAGGAGCGCGTAGCTCTTCTCGGAGATGACCGGCTTCACCAGGACGTCACGGGGGTCCGTGAACGTCTTGCTCGTGATCTCTGCAGCCATCAGGCGGCGCTCCCTTCGAGCTCGCCCTCAGCAGCCACAGCCTTGGCGGACGCGGCGGGACCCGCCACGAAACGCTCGAAGGCAGCCTGGGTGAAGACCACATCGTCGGAGACGAGCACGTCGTAGGTGTTCAGCTGACCCGCGTCCAGGATGTGCACGTTCGGCAGGTTGCGAGCGGACTTCAGGCCCAGCTCGTCCGCGCGCTCGACGACCAGGAGGACGTTCTTGCGCTCGGTGATCTTGCCGAACAGACCCTTCGCGGCCTTGGTCGACGGCGCCTCGGTCGCGACCACGTCGGTGATGACGTGGATGCGGTTGTGGCGGGCCCGGTCGGTGAGCGCACCGCGGAGCGCGGCGGCGATCATCTTCTTGGGGGTCCGCTGCGAGTAGTCACGCGGCTTCGGGCCGTGGACGACGCCACCGCCGGCGAACTGCGGGGCGCGGGTCGAGCCCTGACGGGCGCGGCCGGTGCCCTTCTGGCGGTACGGCTTGCGGCCGCCGCCTCGGACCTCGCCACGACGCTTGGTCGAGTGCGTACCCTGGCGAGCGCCGGCGAGCTGAGCGACGACGACCTGGTGCATCAGCGGAACGCTGACCTTGGCGTCGAAGATCTCAGCCGGCAGCTCGAGGGTGCCGGTCTTGTCGCCCGCGGGCGACAGGATGTCAATGGTGCTCATATCCTCACAGCCCCTTCGCCGCGGTGCGGACGAGGATGAGGCCGCCGTTCGGACCGGGGATTGCGCCCTTGATGAGGAGCAGCCCCTTCTCCGCGTCAACGGCGTGGATGGTCAGGTTCTGGGTGGTCACGCGCTCGTGGCCCATCCGGCCGGCCATCTTCATGCCCTTGAACACGCGACCCGGGGTGGCGCAGCCACCGATCGAGCCGGGCGAACGGTGCTTGCGCTGCACGCCGTGACCGGCGCCGAGGCCCTTGAAGTTGTGACGCTTCATGACACCGGCGAAGCCCTTGCCCTTGGAGGTGCCGGTCACGTCGACCTTGACACCCGCCTCGAACAGCTCGGCGGTGATCTCCTGGCCCAGCGTGTACTCGGACGCGTCCGAGGTACGCAGCTCGACCAGGTGGCGGCGCGGGGTGACACCGGCCTTGGCGAAGTGACCCGCGAGGGGCTTGTTCACCTTGCGGGGGTCGATCTCGCCGAAGCCGATCTGCACGGCGTCGTAGCCGGTGCCGTCAGCGGTGTGGATCTGGGTCACGACATTGGGCCCGGCCTTGACGACGGTCACCGGAACGATCCGGTTGTTCTCGTCCCAGACCTGGGTCATGCCGAGCTTCTCGCCCAGGATGCCCTTAATCTGCTTTGCCATCTTCGTCGCGCCTCTCAGAGCTTGATCTCGATGTCGACGCCGGCCGGAAGGTCGAGGCGCATCAGCGAGTCAACGGTCTTCGGGGTCGGGTCGAGGATGTCGATCAGACGCTTGTGGGTGCGCATCTCGAAGTGCTCGCGCGAGTCCTTGTACTTGTGCGGCGAGCGGATGACGCAGTAAACGTTCTTCTCAGTGGGCAGCGGCACCGGGCCCGCGACCTGAGCACCAGTGCGAATGACGGTCTCGACGATCTTCTTCGCCGAGGAGTCAATCACCTCGTGGTCGTAGGCCTTGAGCCGGATGCGGATCTTCTGTCCCGCCATGGCTACTCAGTAGTCCTTTGTCTCGTTTTGCAGCTCATACAGCCGTAGTCGTCCGGGTGGACTTCTCCGGTGGCGTCCGCAGGTGGTTACCTCCGGCCCCCGCGCTCGGGCGTGTCGCACTCGAGTCAGCAAATGAGGCGCACAGCACCTCAGGGGTCCGGGTCGGCCTTGCACCCGTCGGCCGCCGGATCGAGGCCCTGCCCACGCTTCCCGGAAGATTCCCGTACGTCCGCCCCGCAGCTGCCGCGGTGTCGCTTACACACCACTGCATTCACACACAGCACGTGAACACATGAACGGCCATCACGGGAACGACGAGTACATGGGACTCGCTTCCGGTC
>NZ_BAAALF010000048.1:0-27959 GCF_039528135.1 Kitasatospora nipponensis
TAAGCACGCCGCCAGCGTTCGTCCTGAGCCAGGATCAAACTCTCCGTGAATGTCTACCCGCAATCGGGTTACACCCGCGCAGAGCGGCACGACTACCACCGGAATAGGGTGGCAACGCGCACAGCGTCCTCGCTAGTTGTGTTACTTCAAAAGGAATCTCCAACCCCGATCAGTGATCGAGGCCGGGGATGTCAACATATCTGGCGTTGACTTTTGGCACGCTGTTGAGTTCTCAAGGAACGGACACTTCCTTCAAGCCGCTCTCGCAAGCTCTCCGGGCGTTCGTTTTCATTCGCTTCGTTCTTCATTCAGCTTATCAGATCCGGCTGACTGCCTTTTCCGACTTCCTGGCTGACCAGGTTCGCCTTTTCTTTCGGCGACCGCCACTCTACTGCATTTCCGGACCAGGTCCGGACCACGCCGCATCCCACAGGAAAGAAGGAATAAGCAGAGGATCAAGCAGTAAATGTGATGGTCGCACCAGATGGTTCGGGCCGGCCTTTCGGCTGCCCCTTCCGTCCGTCCGGTTCAGGCGACTCGTCCAACACTAGGCCAGCCGGGCCGACCCGTCAAACATGAGGGGCCGGATCTGACCTGATCCGGCCCCTCGGTGTTCTTCTCCCAGCTCAAGTACGGTCTCTTTCCGGCCACCTGACGGCCGGTCGGACTCACCGGGAGTGAGTGGACATCAGTTCGCGGTGAGCTCAACCGCCGCCAGGTTGCGCTTCCCACGGCGCAGCACCAGCCAGCGGCCGTGCAGCAGGTCCTCCGCGGCGGGCACCGCGTCCTCGTCCGCGACCTTCGCGTTGTTGAGGTACGCGCCGCCCTCCTTGAGGGTGCGGCGGGCGGCCGACCGGCTGGGGGCGAGGCCGACGGCGACCAGCAGGTCGGCCATCGGGGCCAGCTCGCCGACCTCGGCGCGTGGCACCTCGGCCAGGGCCGAGGCGAGCGTGGCGGGGTCCAGCTCGGCCAGGTCGCCCTGGCCGAACAGCGCCTTGGAGGCGGCGACGGCGCGCTCGTACTGGTCCGCGCCGTGCACCAGAGTGGTGAGCTCCTCGGCCAGGGCCCGCTGGGCGAGCCTGGCCTGCGGGCGCTCGGCGGTCTCCCGCTCCAGCTCCTCGATCTCCGCCTTCGAGCGGAAGCTGAAGATCCGCAGGAAGTTGGAGACGTCCCGGTCGTCCGCGTTCAGCCAGAACTGGTAGAAGGCGTACGGCGTGGTCAGCTCGGGGTCGAGCCAGATCGTGCCGGACTCCGTCTTGCCGAACTTGGTGCCGTCGGCCTTGACGATCAGCGGGGTGGCCAGCGCGTGCGCGGACCCGCCGTCGGCCTTGCGGATCAGGTCGGTGCCGGCCGTGAGGTTGCCCCACTGGTCACTGCCACCGGTCTGCAGCACGCAGTTGTAGCGGCGGTTCAGCTCCAGGAAGTCCATGGCCTGGAGGATCTGGTAGCTGAACTCGGTGTAGCTGATGCCGGCGTCGGAGTTGAGCCGTCGGGCGACGGCCTCCTTCGCGATCATGTTGTTGACCCGGAAGTACTTGCCGACGTCGCGCAGCAGGCTGATCGCCGACATCCCGGAGGTCCAGTCCAGGTTGTTGACCATCCGGGCCGCGTAGGGGCCCTCGAAGTCGAGGAACTTCTCGATCTGGCCGCGCAGCCGGTCCACCCAGGCCGCCACCGTCTCCGGGTCGTTGAGCACCCGCTCGGCGGTCGGCTTGGGGTCACCGATCAGGCCGGTCGCGCCGCCCACCAGGCCCAGCGGCAGGTGACCCGCCTGCTGGATCCGGCGCTGGGTGAGGATCTGCACCAGGTTGCCCAGGTGCAGGCTCGGCGCGGTCGGGTCGTATCCGCAATAGAAGGTGACCGGGCCGTCCGCGAACGCCTTGCGCAATGCGTCCTCGTCGGTGGACAGGGCGATCAGCCCACGCCACCGCAGCTCGTCGACGATGTCCGTCACGGTCACGCTTCTCCTTGGTCGGTCGGCCCGCTCCGCGCGGCGGGGCGAGGCCGGGTCGTGGCGCCGGTCCCGTGGTGGGCCGGCGTCTTTGAGGGTACGCGGTCGGCGCCGGCGGGTTTCACCCCTGCACGCTCGGCGCGCGGCGGCGCGGGGTGTGGGCGCGGTAGGGGCTTACCGTGGGGTCGTCCGCCGTCCAGAACCGCCAGGGGGTCTGCGCCCCGGTCGCCACCCCGGTGCGCGGGCCGCGGCGCACCAGCGCCTCGCCCGGCGGGGTGCCCGGCAGCAGGCGCAGGACCGGCCCCTCGACCAGGTCCTCACCGTTCTGGGTCCGGTCGACCCCCAGCGCGACGGCGAGCCGGGCCGGCCCCTGGGCGAGGTCGCTGTCGCGGCGGCTGGTCGCGCGGCGCCGGCGGGCCAGGTCGGCGCCGGCGGTCACCTCGCCCGCGCGCAGCAGCACACCACCGGCCGCCGTGCCCGGCCCGCAGACCACGTTGAGGCAGTAGTGCATCCCGTAGGTGAAGTAGACGTAGGCGTGCCCGGGCGGACCGAACATCACCGCGTTGCGCGGGGTGCGGCCGCGGTAGGCGTGCGAGGCCGGGTCGTCGGCGCCGAGGTAGGCCTCGACCTCGGTCAGCCGCAGCTCGACGGTCCCGGCGGGCAGCGTGCAGCGCAGCACGCGGCCCAGCAGGTCGGGGGCGACTTCGGGGGACGGCCGGTCGAAGAAGGAGCGCGGCAGGGCGGCGGCCGCGGGGCTGGGGTCGGTGGACACAGCCCCGAGGCTAGCCGGACGGTCGTGGCGGTGGGGAAATTCCGTTGTCCGGCAAGGGTCCTGGCGTCCACAGTGAACTGTCCGCCACAGGGCGGCACTCGCCCGGGAGGTGTTCACGATGCGCAACACGCTGGTGCTCAACGCGAGCTACGAGCCGCTGTCGACGGTGTCGCTGCAGCGCGCGGTGGTGCTCGTTCTGCAGGACAAGGCCGTGGTCGAGCAGGCACATCCGTTGCGCATGGTGCGGGCCACCGGTCTCGCGGTACCGGTGCCCCGCGTGATCAGGCTCCAACGCTACGTCCGGGTGCCGTTCCGACAACGGGCCCCGTGGTCGCGGCGCGGTGTGCTGGTCCGTGACCAGCACCTGTGCGCGTACTGCGGCCGGCGGGCCACCACCGTCGACCACCTGCAGCCCCGCTCGCGCGGCGGCTCCGACAGCTGGCTGAACACCGTGGCGGCCTGTGCCGAGGACAACCAGCGCAAGGCCGACCGGACGCCGGAGCAGGCCGGCATGGTGCTGCTGCGCCGGCCGTTCGAGCCGACGCCGGAGGCCTCGCTGATGCTGGCGCTGGGCCTGCGGGCCGGGGAGGCCGGCGAGCTGGCCGCCTGGCTCCCGCAGCCGGCGCGGGCGGTGGCCTGAGCGCCGCCACGGGCACCGCGGGGTGCCGGGACGTCCGCGGGACCGGCCTGATCGGGGGACAGGCCGGCCCCGCGGACGTCGTGCGCCCGCCGGGTCAGCTCTTGGCCTGGTAGGCGGCGGCCGTACCGAAGTGCGTGGAGTGCTCGGGGACCACCACGACCCGCCCGTCGCCGATCAGCAGCCGGCCCGAGCTGAGCAGCGAGCCGGTGCCCGGCGGGAAGGCGCCGCCGACCGTCTCCTGACCGTTCGCCAGGGCGAAGCGGCTCAGGTGGGCGGGCTGGCCCAGGCGCTCGTCGGCGGCGAGCACCAGCGAACCGTTGTCCAGACCGACCGCGCGCACCGTGCCCTTCTCGCTCACCTGGGTCCGCCAGAGCTGCTTGCCGGTGGCCAGGTCGTAGCCGACCACGGCGGGGGTGCCGTCGGCGGCGGCCGGGACCAGCGTGGTGACCAGGGTGTGGTCCTGGAGGAAGACCCCGGGCACCGGCGAGAAGCCGCCGTGGCCGGCATCGAGCCGGCCGTCGGCCGACTGGACCGGGATCTCGACGCCCGGGTCGCCGTTCTGGCCCCAGGCCAGCAGCTTCTCGTCGGCGGGCTGGTCACCGGTCACCAGCATGACCGCCGGCTCCGCGGAGAGGGTGGTGACGGTCTTCGGGGCGTTCTTCAGCTCGCGTGCCCACAGCACCTTGCCGTCGGCGGTGGAGAGCGCCACCGCCTGCTCCCCCGGGGCGCTGTCGGCACAGCTGCTGTGCAGCAGCACCGTGCCGCCCTGCGCGCTGCCGGAGAGCGTGCAGAACTTGCCCGGCCCGCCGTACTGCCAGGCGTCCTTGCCGTCGGCTGCCGACCAGGCCTGCGCCTTGTCGTCGCCGACCGCGACCACCTTGTCGTCGGTGACGGCGACCTGGGCGGCGAACGGCTTCTGACCGTCGGCCAGCGGCTTGTTCCACACGGCCTTGCCGGCCTTGGTGTCGACCGCGACGAGCAGCGTGCACGGGCTCTTCGGGTCGGCCTGGGTGCGGAAGAGCGCGCCGCCGATCCCGGCCGCGTTGACCGTCGGCGACAGGCCGCACGGGACGGCGCCGGGGGACGGCGCGTCGATGCTCCAGGTGGCCTTGCCGGCCGCCAGGTCGTAGGCGTGCAGGCCGGTGCTGTCGGCCCGGACCACGGCGTCGGCCAGCAGCCAGGAGCCGACCAGGGTGTCGTCCGGCGCGGGCTGCCCCGGCTGGGCGGGCTGGGCGGCGGCCGGTTGGGCGGTCCAGATCCGGTTGTGCGCGACCGCGAACCCCGCGTCCGAGGAGGGGGCCGAGGCCGAGTCGTGGTGCGCGCTGCCGCCGCTGCCACGGGTGGCGACCAGCCCTGCGGTGAGCAGCACGCCGAGGGCGGCCACGCCGGCGCCGGCGCGGATCAGCAGCGCGCGGCGGTCGGTGGCCTCGCCGCCGGCGAACGCGGCGCGGGCGCGGTCCAGCAGGGAACCCTGTCCGGGGGCCTCGTCCGCGCCGGCCCGGCCCGAGGGGTCGGTGTCGGCCTCGGTGTCACCGGCGTCGGCCGCGCTGCCCTGGACCGCACTGCCCTGGACGGCGGTGTCCTGGACGGCGGTGTCCGGCGGGGCGGCGCCCGGCTCGGCGGCGGCCTCGGCGCCGAACGCGGTGCCGGCGGCCAGGGTGGCGGTCGGGTCTGCGTACGCCTCCTGGGGGGCGTACGGATCCGCGTACGGGCCGGCCTGCGCTCCCGGCCCGGACTCGTAGCCGGACGACGGGTAGCCCGGCGCCGGCTGGTAGCCGGGGTCGGCCACGGCCGCGTACGGCGCGGCCTGCTGGTACTCGGCCTGGTACTCGCCGCCCGGGTAGCCCGGGTAGCCGCCCGGCTCGGGCTCGCGCTGCCGGGGCACCGGCTGCTGCCACTCCCAGGGCTGCCGCGACCCGTCGAACGGGTCGGGCGCGGGCGCCTGGTAGGGCTGCTCGCCGTCCAGCGAGGCGGCGGGGTACCAGGGTTGCTGCTGGTAGTCGTACCCGGTGGGCTCCTGCCCGCCGTGGTCCTGGGGGTACCCCTGGCCGAAGGTTGGGGGATGGTCCTGAGCCATGCGTTCCGTCCGTCCCGACTGCTTGCTGCGGCGGCCAGCATCTCACGCCGCGCGCCCGCGGCCGAGCGCCGAGGTGCCCCCGGGGCCGGCCCAGGGGGCGCCCACGGGGGCATCGTCGCAGCTCAGAGCGGTGTCGCGCGGATCGTCCGGGATCGACGGTCCGTCAGGACTCCTGGGCCAGCGCCTCGTCGATCCGGCCCGCGAGCCGCAGGTCGAGGGCGGTCAGACCGCCGGCGCTGTGGGTGGAGAGGACGAAGGTGAGGGTGCGCCAGCGGATGTCGATGTCCGGGTGGTGGTCCGCCTCCTCGGCGGCGCCCGCCACCGCCACGACCACCCGGATCGCGGCGGGGAAGTCGGCGGCGTCGGCGGTGCGGGTGATGCTCTCCCCCTGCCGGCGCCACTGCGGGAGGGCGGCCAGCCCGGCCGTGATCTCGTCCTCGGTGAGGCGGGTCCTGCTGCTCATCGGCTCGCTCCTGGTAGACCGGGCGGGACGGAGGCCGCCGCCCCGCCGTCGAGCATAGGTCGGCCCGGCGGGCCGGGCCGGCGTTGACCGGGCGTCAGCGCGCCCGGTGCGCCGTTCAGGCCAGCAGCAGCTTGGTGACCGCGGTCAGGCCGACCACCACGATCAGCGCCCGCAGCGCGGTCGGCGGCAGCCGCCGGCCGACCTTGGCGCCGACCAGGCCGCCGAGCGCGGAGCCGACCGCGATCAGCAGCGCGGCCGTCCAGTCGATCGTGGCGGTGAAGAGGAAGAAGACCGCGGCGACCGCGTTGACGATCAGCGCGAGCACGTTCTTGACCGCGTTCATCCGCTGCAGCTCGTCGCGGAGCAGCATGCCCATCAGCGCCAGCAGCAGCACGCCCTGGGCGGCGCCGAAGTAGCCGCCGTAGACGCCGGTGCAGAAGACGCCGGCGATCAGCAGCGGCCCGCCGTCCGGGTGGGCCGGCGCGCCGCCGCGCGCGGCGACCGCGCGGGCCACCCGCGGCTGGATCACCACCAGCACCAGGGCCAGCAGGATCAGCACCGGGACGATCGCGTCGAAGGCGCTGCTCGGCAGCCGGGTGAGCAGGAAGGCGCCGAGCAGCCCGCCGAGCAGGGAGGCGCTGCCCAGCCGCAGCAGCCGGGCGCGCTGGTCGGCGAGTTCACGCCGGTAGCCGATCGCGCCGCTGACCGAACCGGGCACCAGGCCCAGGGTGTTCGACACGTTGGCGGTGACCGGCGGCAGCCCGAACGCCAGCAGGACCGGGAACGTGATCAGCGTTCCCGATCCCACGATGACGTTGATGGTGCCCGCACCTGCTCCGGCCGCGAAGATCGCGAGCCCTTCCCACGGAGTCATGGACTCGTCCCCACTGTTGCGCGTGTCCGCCCCGGTGTCGGTGGCGGCGCTGGCGATGATGCCGGACGCGGGGCGGTCGGGGTGGCGGATTTCAGCGGGCGAGACGGGCGGGTCCACCCCCGGGTCCGTCCTCGGGCCCGTCCGCCGGTCCCTCTGCGCGGACGAGCCGGGGTCCGGACCGGGGGCCGGGGCCGGGGCTCACTCCGGGTCGATCTTGGGGTACTCGCGGGTCGGGTTGACCCGGGGGCGGGCGGCCCCCTTGTCGTCGGTGTCCAGCGGGCGCGGGCCGCCGGCCGGCGCGACGCCGGGACGGGCGCCGGCCTCGGGCACCTGCTTGGTGAACTCCGGTGCGACCGCCGGTGCGGCACCCGGACCGACGCCGGGGCCGGTGGCCGGGGCCAGACCGCCGGCCATGCCGCCGAAGGCGCCGCCGATGCCCTTGAGGGCCTCGCCGACCTCGCTGGGGATGATCCAGAGCTTGTTGGCGTCGCCCTTGGCCAGCTCGGGCAGCGTCTGCAGGTACTGGTAGGCGAGCAGCTTCTGGTCCGCGTCGCCGTCGTGGATCGCCTCGAAGACGGTCCGGATCGCCGCGGCCTCACCGTCGGCGCGCAGCACCGCGGCCTGCGCCTCACCCTCGGCCTTGAGCACCTCGGCCTGCTTCTCGCCCTCGGCCCGCAGGATCGCGCCCTGCCGGGCACCCTCGGCGGTGAGGATCGCGGCGCGCTTGTCCCGCTCGGCGCGCATCTGCTTCTCCATCGAGTCCTGGATGGAGGTCGGCGGCTCGATCGCCTTCAGCTCGACGCGGTTGACCCGGATCCCCCACTTGCCGGTGGCCTCGTCCAGCACCCCGCGCAGCCCGGCGTTGATGACCTCGCGGGAGGTCAGCGTGGACTCCAGGTCCATCGAGCCGATGATGTTGCGCAGGGTGGTGACGGTGAGCTGCTCGATGGCCTGGATGAAGCTGGCCACCTCGTAGGTGGCGGCCCGCGCGTCGGTCACCTGGTAGTAGATGACGGTGTCGATGTTCACCACCAGGTTGTCCTGGGTGATCACCGGCTGCGGCGGGAACGGGACGACCTGCTCGCGCAGGTCGATCCGGTTGCGGATGGTGTCGATGAACGGGACCACGATGTTGAGGCCGGCGTTGAGGGTGCGGGTGTAGCGGCCGAAGCGCTCCACGATCGCGGCGCTGGCCTGCGGGATCACCTGGATCGTCCGGATCAGTGCGATGAAGGCCACCACTACCAGAACGACCAGCACGATGAGGACGGGTTCCACGGTCTCTCCCCTGGACTGCTTCGACGCTTGAACGGTTGAGCGGACTGGCTGGTGAGCGGCTGCGCTGGTGAGCGGTCGGGCCGGTGGGCGGCTAGTCGACCAGGGCGGTGGCGCCCTGGATCTCGATGACGTCCACCTGCTGCCCGCTCTCGTAGACGTGCTCGGGGTGCAGTGCCCTGGCCGACCAGATCTCGCCGTTGAGCTTGATCCGCCCGCCGTCCTTGTCCACCCGTTCCTGCACGACGGCGGTGGCCCCCGCGAGTGCCTCGATCCCCATCCGGACCTGCGGTCCGCGCTGCAGCTGGCGGTAGGCGATCGGCCGCACCACCACCAGCATGGCGACCGAGACGGTCACGAAGACCACGAACTGCCAGGCCACGTCGACCCCCAGGCCGGCGGCCACCGCGGCGGCGCCGGCACCGGCTGCGAACAGCCCGAACTCCGGCAACGCCGTGATCACCAGCGGCACTCCGAGCGCGACGGCGACCAGGAGCCACCACAGCCAGCTGTCCACAGATCCATCCTAGGGAGGAAACGACGTCCGGTGTGGTGGCTTCCCGCAGGTGACCGGGCGGAAACCGGTCACCTGTGCGCAGCGTCCTCAGCCCAGCGGCAGACCCTGCGCGGACCAGCGGTCGCCGTGCCGCTCCAGGGTCAGCGGCAGGCCGAAGCAGAGCGAGAGGTTGCGGGCCGTCAGCTCGGTGTCGATGGGGCCGGCCGCCAGCACCTTGCCCTGGCGGATCATCAGGACGTGGGTGAAGCCGGGGGCGATCTCCTCGACGTGGTGGGTGACCATCGCCATCGAGGGCGCGTACGGGTCCTGGGCCAGCGCGCCCAGACGGCGCACCAGGTCCTCGCGGCCGCCGAGGTCCAGGCCGGCGGCCGGCTCGTCGAGCAGCAGCAGCTCGGGGTCGGTCATCAGCGAGCGGGCGATCAGGGTGCGCTTGCGCTCGCCCTCGGAGAGCGTGCCGAAGCGGCGCTGCTCGTAGCCGCCCATGCCGAGCCGGTCGAGCAGCGCAAGGGCGCGCGACTCGTCGGTGACCTCGTAGGTCTCCTGCCAGGTGGCGGTCATGCCGTAGGCGGCGGTGAGCACGGTCTGCAGGACGGTCTGCTCGCGCGGGATGCGGTCCAGCAGCGAGGCGCCGGCCAGGCCGATCCGCTGGCGCAGCTCGAAGACGTCGACCGAGCCGAGCTTCTCGCCGAGCACCGCCACCGTGCCGCTGGTGGGGTGCAGGTAGCTGGCGGCGACCTGGAGCAGGGTGGTCTTGCCCGCGCCGTTGGGTCCGACGATGACCCAGCGCTCCCCCTCGGCGATCGACCAGGAGACCTGACTGATCAGCGCGCGCCCGTCCCGGACCACGGAAACGTCCACCAGCTCCAGCACGTCACTCATGCCTACGCCTTCCCCAATGCAGATTCTCGGCCGCCCGGGGGCCCTGCGCAGCGGGGTCCTGCGCGGCGGGGTCCTCGGCGTGCGGTCCACTCGTGTCGACAAGTCGGTGCGGGCGGGCAGCCTACTCCGTCGGCCGGGTAGGCAGGCAGGGAGCGCGGCTTCTCGTCCGGCACAGGCCAAACCTACGCCACCCGGGTGGCCGGCTTGTCCGTAGGCTGGCGGGATGCCGCTGACTCCTGCCGAGAATCCTTCTGCCGATTCCGCTGCCGACCCCTTCGCCGAGCCCCGGTCCGCCCTCCTGACCGCCTGGGGCAACTCGCTGCTCGCCGGTTTCGCCCCGCCCGACCACGTGGTGGAGGAGGTGGTCCGCGACGACGAGAGACATCGGGTGGTCGACCTGCCGGGCGAGCCCGCCGGCGAGTTGCACGGCCTGACCTGGGCGCTCGGCCGACTGCGGGTGCTCGGGGTGCGGGGGCTGCGGCTCGCGCTGCCGGCCGAGGGGCACCCGCTGGGCCTGACCGGTCCCGCCCCGTTCAACCTCGCGGCGCTGGACGCGGGCGAGGCGGTGCTGGCGGTCGGGGCGCCGGTGGGCCTGGTGCCGCAGGTCGAGGTGTACGGTCCGCCCGGCGACCAGGCCACCACGGTGCTGTGGCGCTGCCACGAGGTGCAGCAGGGCCCGCCGGCCGACGTCCCCTCCCTGTACGAGGCCGAGCGGGAGCTGGCCGACGGGCTGCGCGAGGCGACCGCGCTGCTGGCGCGCCTGGACGTGGCCGGGGCCGGGCCGCAGGCGCTGCGGGCGCTGGAGCAGTACCGCCGGCGCGGCCACAGCCAACTGCTCGCGCCCGGCTACCCGCCGCGCGCGGTGCGGGTGCTGGAGTCGGCCCGGCAGGTCTCGGCGCTGCTGACGATCGCGGCCGGCGGGCACGGCGCGGCGGTCAGCGCGGGCGAGATGGCGGCCCGGGCGGCCGCGCTGACGCCCCTGCGGCGCACCGCGCGCCGGGCCCAGGTGGCGGCGTACAACGCGCTGGTGGACGAGGCGCCCTGACCGACCGCCGGACGGCCGGACCGCCGGACCCCACCGCGGTGCCCGGTACTCAGGCCTCGCCGTTGCGGACCGCCCAGAGCGCGGCCTGGGTGCGGTCCGCGAGGTCCAGCTTCATCAGGATGTTGGAGACGTGCGTCTTGACCGTCTTCTCCGACAGGCTCAGGCTGCGGGCGATCTCCCGGTTCGAGCGCCCGTCGGCGATGTGCCCGAGCACCTCGCGCTCGCGCTCGGTGAGGGTCCCGCCGCGGCCCTGCGGGGCGCGCGGGCTGTCCTCGGCCAGCAGGGCGCCGGCCAGCTCGGGCTGGAGCAGCACGTGGCCCGCGTGCACCGAGCGGATCGCCCCGGCCAGGGCCTCCGGGTCGACGTCCTTGTACACGTAGCCGGCCGCGCCGGCCCGCAGCGCGGGGACCACCGTGCGGTGCTCGGTGAAGCTGGTGACGATCAGCACCCGGGCCTCGCTGCCCTCCTCCTTGAGCAGGCGCAGCGCCTCGATGCCGTCGACGCCCGGCATCTTCAGGTCCATCAGGACGACGTCGGGGGCCAGTTGCCGGGCCTTGTCGACGCCCTCGGCGCCGTCGGCCGCCTCGCCCACGACCTCGATGTCCTCCTGCACCTCCAGGAAGGTGCGCAGGCCGCGGCGGACCACCTGGTGGTCGTCCACCAGCAGGACCCGGATCGGCTGCTTCGACGTCCCGTCAGGCACCGGGGACCTCCAGTTCGATGACAGTGCCCCGGCCGGGTGCCGAGGTGAGGGTGAGCCGGCCGCCGGCGGTCTGCGCCCGGTCGCGCATGGAGACCAGCCCCAGGTGCCGGCCGGCCTCGCGCACCGCGTCCGGGTCGAAGCCGCGGCCGTTGTCGGCGATCCGCAGCACGGCGCCGCGGGTCGGGGTCCCGCGCAGGGTCACCTCCACCCGTCGGGCCTCGGCGTGCCGCAGCGCGTTGTGCAGGGCCTCCTGGGCGATCCGCAGCACCGCGGCCTCCTGGGCGGGCGGCAGGGTGCGCACCCCGCCGTCGGAGTCGAAGGCGACGGTGGCGCTGTGCGCCCGGTCCAGCACCTGGACCTGGGAGGCGAGGGTGGCGACCAGGCCGTCCTCGTCCAGGGCGGCCGGGCGCAGCTCGACCACCACCGTGCGCAGCTCGTCGGCCGCCTCGGCGGCCAGCCGGGCCACCTCGGCGAGCTCGGCACGGGCCCGCTCGGGGTCGCGGTCGAGCAGGGTGGCGGCGGCCTTGGCGGTCAGTCGCAGGCTGAAGAGCTTCTGCGAGACGGCGTCGTGCAGGTCGTGCGCGATCCGGGCGCGCTCGCCGGCCAGGGTCAGTTCGCGGCTGCGCTCGTAGAGGCGGGCGTTGGCCAGCGCGATCGAGGCGTGCGCGGCGAGGATCCGCAGCAGGCGCTCGTCGTGGTCGGTGAAGCCGCCCTCCTTGTTGGCCAGGAAGATCGCACCGAGGATCTCCTCGCCGTCCAGGATCGGCATCCCGAGGAAGTCCTTCATGTCCGGGTGGGCCTCGGGCCAGCCCTCGAAGGCGGGAGCCTGGCGGACGTCGTCGAGCCGGGTCGGGGTGACCTCGTGCAGCATCGTGGCGAGGACGCCGTGCTGGCGCGGTAGCGGGCCGATCGCCTTCCACTCCTCGTCGGTCACCCCGTCGACGACGAACTGGGCGAAGCCGCCGTGGTCGTCGGGCACCCCGAGCGCGGCGTAGCGCGCGCCCAGCAGGGAGCGCGCCGAGGCGGTGATCCGGCGCAGCACCTCGCGCACCTCGAGGTGGCCGCTCATCGCCAGCACCGCGGCGCTGAGGGCTTCGAGTCCGCCGAGCGCCTCGGCGTCGAGCGGCTGTTCCTTGATCCCCATGCCGCCACGGTAGCGCGCGGCGCGCGGCCGGATCCTCGGGCTGCGGACCGGGCGGGCCTAGGTCCAGCGGCCTACGCCCGCGCGGCCCACCGGCCTACGCCCGCGCGGTCCGGCGGCGCGGGCGGGCCCGGGCGGCGCTCGCCGCGGCCCCGGGATCGATAAGCTCTCCCCATGTCTGCACCTGCCACCGCCCCCGTCCGTGTCCGCTTCGCCCCATCCCCCACCGGCATGTTCCACGTCGGTGGCGCTCGCTCGGCCCTCTACAACTGGGCGGTGGCGCGACAGCGCGGCGGGACCTTCGTGCTGCGGATCGAGGACACCGACGCCGCGCGCAACCAGCCCGAGTGGATCGACGGGATCATCAACGCGCTGGCCGCGATCGGCATCCACAAGGACGACGCGACCTTCGAGGGCCCCTACTTCCAGTCGCAGAACGCCGACCGGCACCGCGCCGCGGCCGCGCAGCTGCTCGCCGGCGGCCACGCGTACTACTGCGACTGCACCCGCGAGCAGCTCAACGCGCGCACCGGCTCCGAGCAGCTGGGCTACGACGGCTTCTGCCGCGAGCGGGGCCTGGAGTACGCCGAGGGCCGCGCGCTGCGCTTCCGCACCCCGGACGAGGGCGAGACGGTCGTGGTGGACCTGATCCGCGGCGAGCCGGCCTTCCCGAACGCGGCGATCGAGGACTTCGTGATCGCCCGCGGCGACGGCTCGCCGGTCTTCCTGCTCGCCAACGTGGTGGACGACCTGGACGAGGGCATCACCGAGGTGATCCGCGGCGAGGAGCACCTGTCCAACACCCCCAAGCAGCAGCTGCTCTGGCAGGCGCTGGGGGCCACCGCCCCGGTCTGGGCGCACCTGCCGGTGATCGTCAACGAGAAGCGGCAGAAGCTCTCCAAGCGGCGCGACAAGGTGGCGCTGGAGGACTACCTGGCCGAGGGCTTCCTGCCCGAGGCGATGGTCAACTACCTGATGCTGCTGGGCTGGGGCCCGGGCGACGACGTGGAGATCGCGCCGCAGGCGCAGCTGGAGCAGCTGTTCCGGGTCGAGGACGTCAACACCTCGCCGGCCTTCTTCGACGTCAAGAAGCTCACCGCCTTCAACGGCGAGTACATCCGCGCGCTGTCGCCGGCCGACTTCACGGCGGCCTGCGCGCCGTGGCTGACCGCCCCGCACGCGCCCTGGGAGCCGGCCGCCTTCGACCAGAAGCTCTTCGAGACCATGGCGCCGCTGGCCCAGACCCGGCTCGCGGTGCTCTCGGAGATCACCGCCAACGTGGACTTCCTCTTCCTGGCCGAGCCGGTCGAGGACGAGGCGTCCTGGAACAAGGCGATGAAGGCGGGCGCGGCCGAGGTGCTGCGCGACGCGCGGGCCGCGTTCGCCACCGCGACCTGGGAGGCCGAGGAGCTGAAGGCGGTGCTGCTGGCGGTCGGTGAGCAGCACGGGCTGAAGCTGGGCAAGGCGCAGGCGCCGGTGCGGGTGGCCGTCACCGGACGCACGGTGGGCCTGCCGCTCTTCGAGTCGCTGGAGCTGCTGGGCCGCGAGCGGGTGCTGGCCCGCCTGGACGCGGCGAGCGCCAAGCTGGCGTAAGGGCCCGGGCACGTGTGAGGGGCGGGACCGGTCGGTCCCGCCCCTCACGCATGCCCGGCGCGGTGGGCTCAGATGTCGCGGAAGGTCTCGATCTGCGCGCCGATCGAGTTGAGGCGGTCCGCCAGGTCCTCGTAGCCGCGGTTGATGACGTAGACGTTGCGCAGCACCGAGGTGCCCTCGCTGGCGAGCATCGCCAGCAGCACGACGACGGCCGGGCGCAGCGCGGGCGGGCACATCATCTCGGCGGCCCGCCAGCGGGTCGGGCCCTCGACCAGCACCCGGTGCGGGTCCATCAGCTGGACGTTGGCGCCGAGCCGGGTGAGCTCGGTGAGGTAGATGGCGCGGTTGTCGTAGACCCAGTCGTGGATCAGCGTGGAGCCCTGGGCGGTGGCCGCGATGGCCGCGAAGAACGGCACGTTGTCGATGTTGATGCCGGGGAACGGCATCGGGTGGATCTTGTCGATCGGCGAGGTCAGCTTGGAGGGCCGGATGGTGAGGTCGACCAGCCGGGTCCGGCCGTTGTCGGCGGGGTACTCGGGGCTGCGGTCGTAGTCCAGGCCCATCTCCTCGAGCACCGCGAGCTCGATCTCCAGGAACTCCACCGGCGCCCGGCGCACCGTCAGCTCGGAGCCGGTCACCACGGCGGCGGCCAGCAGGCTCATCGCCTCGACCGGGTCCTCGGAGGGCGCGTAGTCCACGTCGCAGTCGATGACCGGCAGGCCGTGCACGGTGAGGGTGGTGGTGCCGATGCCCTCGATCCGCACGCCCAGGCGCTCCAGGAAGAAGCAGAGGTCCTGGACCATGTAGTTGGGGCTGGCGTTGCGGATGACGCTCACGCCGTCGTGCCGGGCGGCGGCCAGCAGCGCGTTCTCGGTCACCGTGTCGCCGCGCTCGGTCAGCACGATCGGGCGGTCGGGGCTGACGGTGCGGTCGACCGCACCGTGGTACAGGCCGGTGGTGGCGGTGATCTCCAGGCCGAAGCGGCGCAGCGCGGCCATGTGCGGCTCGACGGTGCGGGTGCCCAGGTCGCAGCCGCCCGCGTAGGGCAGCTTGAAGCGGTCCACCCGGTGCATCAGCGGGCCGAGGAACATGATGATCGAGCGGGTGCGGCGGGCGGCGTCCTGGTCCATCGCGTCCAGGTCGAGCTCGGCCGGCGGGGTGATCTCCAGGTCGGCGCCGTCGTTGATCCAGCGGGTCCGCACGCCGATGCTGTTCAGCACCTCGAGCAGGCGGTAGACCTCCTCGATCCGGGCCACCCGGCGCAGCGTGGTGCGGCCGGTGGTGAGCAGCGAGGCGCAGAGCAGCGCGACGCAGGCGTTCTTGCTGGTCTTGACGTCGATGCTGCCGGACAGCCGGCGCCCGCCGACCACCCGCAGGTGCATGGGGCCGGCGTAGCCGAGCGAGACGATCTCGCTGTCGAGCGCCTCGCTGATCCGGGCGATCATCTCAAGGCTGATGTTCTGTCCGCCGTTCTCGATCCGGTTGACCGCACTCTGACTGGTCCCCAGAGCCGTCCCGAGCTCGGCCTGGGTCCAGCCACGGTGCTTGCGGGCGTCACGGATGAGCTTGCCGATGCGCGCGAGATAGTCATCTGCCATGGGCGAGACGATATCTCATCCATGAGATACGAACGCGGGCGGTACCCCCGAATGGGGGAACCGCCCGCGTCAGCGCGCCTTGACCGGACGTCAGCCCTTCTGCATGACCTCCGGCTCGTGGCGGCGCAGCAGCCGCAGCACCAGGAAGGCCAGTGCGGTGGAGATGGCCACCAGCATGAAGGAGTCGATCGACCACTGCAGCACGCTGTGCGCCCACAGTCCGTCATGGGCGCTGAGGTGCGTGGGGTCGAGCACCATCAGGTGCCCGAGGTCGAGCGTGGTGCCCACCACGGCCACGCCCCAGCGCGCCGGCATCAGCCAGGCAAACTGCGCCAGGCCCGCCTTGTCGAAGAGCTGGAAGAGGCAGCCGGTGAAGACGACCTGGATGATGGCGAACATCACCAGCAGCGGCATGGTCTTCTCGGCGGTCTTCACCAGCGCGGAGATCACCAGGCCGAACATCATCGAGGTGAAGCTCAGCAGGATGATGCCGATCGCCATCTCGACGGCCGGCGCGTGCTGGAAGATCAGGCCCTCGGTGGGCAGCTTGCGGGTGGAGAACCCGACCGCGGCGATGAGCGCGCCCTGCAGCAGGCTGAAGAAGCCCAGCACGATGATCTTCGACATCAGGTAGGCCGACCGGGACAACCCGGTGGCCCGTTCCCGTTCGTAGATCGCCCGTTCCTTGATCAGTTCACGGACCGAGTTGGCCGCCCCCGAGAAACAGGCCCCGATCGCCAGCACCAGCATGATGGTGCCGGCCGCGTTGTTGGAGCCGCCGCTGGGGTTGGGTTGCAGGCCGTGGGTGGCCGGCACCACGGTGGAGACCACGCCGAGCACCGCCGGCAGCAGCACCGACAGCGCCAGGAAGCCGCGGTCGGAGGCGATCACCGACAGGTAGCGGCGGATCAGCGTCCACAGCTGGGAGCCCCAGCTCTGCGGCTTGGGCGGGATGACCGGCTGGTGGTTGGCCGGCGCCTGCTGCACCGGGGCCGCGGCCACGTCGGCCGAGTACTGCTGGAAGTGCACCGAACCGCGGTAGCGGCCGGCCCAGTCGTGGTCCGGGTAGTTCTCGAAGGCCTGGAAGACGTCGGCCCAGGTCTCGTAGCCGAAGAAGTGCAGCGCCTCGTCCGGCGGCCCGAAGTACGCCACCGAGCCGCCCGGTGCCATCACCAGCAGGCGGTCGCAGATGGCGAGTTCGGCCACCGAGTGGGTGACCACCAGGATCGTGCGGCCGTCGTCGGCCAGGCCGCGCAGCATCTGCATGACCTCGCGGTCCATGCCCGGGTCCAGGCCCGAGGTGGGCTCGTCCAGGAAGATCAGCGAGGGCTTGGTGAGCAGCTCCAGCGCGACCGAGACGCGCTTCTGCTGCCCGCCGGAGAGCGCGGTGATCCGGTTGTCGGCGCGCTTGTCCAGCCGCAGCTCGTAGAGCACCTCGTCGATCCGGCGCGAGCGCTCGGCGGCCTCGGTGTCCCCGGGGAAGCGCAGCTGGGCCGCGTACTTGAGGCCGGTGCGGACGGTGAGCTCCTTGTGCAGGATCTCCGACTGCGGCACCAGGCCGATGCGCTGGCGCAGTTCGGCGAACTGCTTGTACAGGTTGCGGCCGTCGTAGAGCACCTCGCCGCGGTCGGCCGGCCGGTAACCGGTCAGCGCGCGCAGCAGGGTGGACTTGCCGGAGCCCGAGGGGCCGATCACCGCGATCAGCGACTTCTCCGGCACGCCGAAGCTGACGTCGTTGAGCAGGACCTTCTTGCCGCCCTTGAAGTCGACCTCGACGGTCAGGTGGTGGGCGGAGAAGGAGACCGGGCCGTTGTCGATGAACTCCTGCAGCTGGTCGCCGACCAGCTGGAAGGAGGAGTGGCCCACGGTGAGGCGGTCCTGCGGGCCGAGCAGCTGGCGCTGGGCGGGCTGGCCGTTGACGTAGATCCCGTTGTGCGAACCGAGGTCGACGATCTCGTAGCGGCCGTCCGGCAGCTGGCGCAGTTCCGCGTGGTGGCGGGAGACCTGGAGGTCCGAGACGACGATGTCGTTGTCGAGGGCGCGACCGATCCGCACGGTGCGCATGCCCGCGGTCAGGTTGCGGATCATCGTGGGGTTGCGCTCACCCGCCGCGGGCCCGGCCACGGGCGGCTGCTGCCCGGCCGCCTGGGGGTAGCCCTGCTGCTGGTAACCCTGCTGCTGGGGGAAGGCCGGCGGCTGCTGGTGCTGCTGCTGGGCGAGCGGCGGCTGCTGGGCACCGCCCTGCCACGGCTGCGGCGGCGCGCCCTGGACCTGCTGCTGCCAGGCCTCGGCCGGGCGGGCCGCGCCCCCCGCGGCGTGCCGGCTGGTCTCGGCCTCGTGCCACTCGGGGGCCGACTGCGCGAGCGGGCCCCCCTGGATCGGGGTGCCCTGCACCGAGGCGCCCTGCGCGGGCGCGCCGGCCGGGGCGCTGAAGCCCAGCCGCGGACCGGCCTCGGCGTTGCCCAGGTGCAGCACGGTGCCCGGCAGCAGCGGGACGTTGGTGGTGCGGGCGCCGCCGGCGAACGTGCCGTTGGTGCTGCCGTGGTCCTCCAGCTGCCAGACCGCGCCGTTGAAGGAGATGGTGGCGTGCCGCCAGGAGACCCTGGCGTCGTCGAACGGGAAGTCCGACTGCGGGTCCCGCCCGATGGTGTAGGACCGTCCGGGCTCGAGTGTCCGGTACTGCCCGTTGAGCTCAATGACGAGTTGCGGCACTGTCCGCCTGCCCCGCTCTCTCGGTCCCCCGATGGCATCCCCGTGCGGGGAGTGAGGAATATCGCGTCTGACGGGGGGTAATCATTCCAGCTCGGCCATGACGGCGAAAAGTCGCCCCCGCCGACTGTGACCTGCCGGCAACGTTGGCGGCACCCCATGGTGACGGTGTGCCCGCCGGGTGAACCCCGCACCGACACGGACGGGCGTCCACGAGGCGGACGGGCGGCGTTCGAGCGCGGGCCGCCAGGTAGCGTGGGCGGCACCATGGACACTACTGAGCCCCAGCCCAGGAACGCCCACGACGAGCGCACGCTGCTGGTCAAGGTCTTCGGCAAGGACCGCCCGGGCATCACCACCGGCCTCTTCGCCACGCTGGCCGCCTTCGAGCTCGACGTGATCGACCTGGAGCAGGTCGTGACCCGGGGCCGGATAACGCTCTGCGCCCTGGTCACCCCGCCCGCCGGCGGCGAGCCCGGCGCCGAGGGCGAGCTGCGGGTCACCGTGCACCGGTGGGCCGAGGAGCTGCACCTGCAGGCCGAGATCATCTCCGGCACCGGTGACAACCGGCCGCGCCGCGAGGGCCGTTCGCACGTCACCGTGCTGGGCCACCCGCTGACCGCGGCCGCGGTCTCGGAGCTGGCCGCCGAGATCACCGGGGCCGGCGGCAACATCGACCGGATCTTCCGGCTGGCCAAGTACCCGGTGACGGCGGTCGAGCTGGCCGTCTCGGGTGTGGCCACCGAGCGGCTGCGGGCCGCGCTCGCGCTGCGCGCGGCCGCCCTGCGGGTGGACATCGCGGTGGTCGCCGCCGGCCTGGAGCGCCGGGCCAAGCGCCTGGTGGTGATGGACGTGGACTCCACGCTGATCCAGGACGAGGTGATCGAGCTCTTCGCCGCGCACGCCGGCTGCGAGGCCGAGGTGGCCGAGGTGACGGCGGCGGCGATGCGCGGCGAGCTGGACTTCGCCGAGTCGCTGCACGCCCGGGTCGCGCTGCTGGCCGGGCTGGACGCCGGCGTGGTGGCGAAGGTCCGCTCCGAGGTCCGGTTCACGCCGGGGGCGCGCACACTGGTGCGCACGCTGCAGCGGCTCGGTTTCCAGGTGGGCATCGTCTCCGGCGGCTTCACCCAGGTCACCGACCACCTGGTCGAGCTGCTCGGCCTGGACTTCGCGGCCGCCAACACCCTGGAGGTCGAGGACGGGCGGTTCACCGGCCGGGTCACCGGGGAGATCGTCGACCGGGCCGGCAAGGCCCGCTGGCTGGCCCGCTTCGCCGAGCAGGCGAAGGTGCCGCTGGGACAGACGGTGGCGATCGGTGACGGCGCCAACGACCTGGACATGCTGAACGCGGCCGGCCTCGGAGTGGCGTTCAACGCCAAGCCGGTGGTGCGCGAGGCCGCCGACACGGCGGTGAACGTGCCGTTCCTGGACACCGTGCTCTACCTGCTGGGGATCACCCGCGAGGAGGTCGAGGCGGCCGACGAGCTGCACGGCACGCCGGACGCGGACGAGTAGCACTCCGGGCGCCGGCGGTGGGTGGCGACCGTGCGCCGCCACCCACCGGGGTTCAGTCCTGCGGCGGCACGTAGAACGAGACCAGCCGGGCCACCCCCGGCTCCACGGACTTCCAGCTGCCCTCGAAGGAGAGCACCGCGAGCCCGGCCGTCGGGAAGCCGCCCTGGCGCAGCCGGGTCAGCTCGTCGCCGATGCTCACGTCACCGGCGAGCACCTCGGTGAGGTTCTGCACCCCGGGGTTGTGGCCCACCAGGATCAGGTCGGCGACGTCCTCGGGGGTCTCCTTGAGCACCTCGATGATCTCGCCGGCCGAGGCCTCGTAGATCCGCTCCTCGAAGACGGTGCGGCGGGTCCGCTTGGGCAGCTCGTGGACGGCCAGCTTCCACGTCTCGCGGGTGCGCACCGAGGTGGAGCAGAGCACGTAGTCGGGGTTGATCCCCGAGTCGGCCAGCCAGGCGCCGGCGGCCGGCGCCTGGTGGCGGCCGCGGTCGGCGAGCGGCCGCTCGTGGTCGGAGACCGGCGGCCAGTCGGCCTTCGCGTGCCGCAGCACAATGATCCTGTGGGGCGTGTCGACGCTCATCTGCTCAGCTTCGCAGAAAACCCGGCCCGGGGCGCGGTGCTCCCGGCGGCCGCCACCCGCAGGAGTGGCGGACCTGACGGGCCATCAGGGCGAGCGGTCGCCGCGGTCCCCCGACCCGGGTCCGCGGCCCCGGCCCTCAGCCCATCGACTGGGCGATGGTGGCGATGATCGAGACCAGGACGACGATCCCCAGGATCGCGCCCATGAGCTGCAGCAGCTTCTTCTGGCTGTTCGGCGGGTTCGGTTCGAGAACGGGCATGCGCCGAGTGTCGCACCCCCCGCGAGCGGCCGACGCGGGCGGGGTGGCCGCCTTGACCTGCCCTTGAACCGGACCCGGGGGCCGGACCGGGGGGCCGGACCCGGGCCGGGCCGGGCCCCGGGGTCCGCCCCGGGTCCGGCGCGGTCAGCCGACCTCGTCCTCGATGTGCCGGGCCCGGGCGGCCCGCAGGCCGATCAGCAGCTGCGGCACCAGCAGCGCGGCGAGGAAGCCCAGCGGCAGGTACCAGCCGCCGGTGCTCTGGTAGAGGGTGCCGATCAGGATCGGCCCCGGGATCGAGATCAGGTAGCCCAGGCCCTGCGCGAAGGCCGACAGCTGGGCCACCCCGCCGCTGGTCCTGGCCCGCAGGCCGATCATGGTCAGGGTCAGCGGGAAGGCGCAGTTGGACAGGCCCACCAGCAGCGCCCAGAGCCAGGCGCCGCCGGCCGGCGCGAGCGCCAGGCCCACGTAGCCGGCGATCCCGAAGGCCACCAGCGCCACCACGAAGGCGCGCTGGTCGCCACGCCGGGCCGCCCAGTTGGGCAGGATGAAGGAGACCGGCACCCCGATCGCCATGGTCAGCGCGAGCAGCAGGCCCGAGCTGTCCGCGGAGAGCCCGGCGTCCTGGTAGATCTGCGGCAGCCAGCCCATGGTGGCGTAGGCGCCGGTCGCCTGGCAGCCGAAGAAGCAGGCCAGCGCCCAGGCGGTGGGGCTGCGCAGGATCGGCAGCCGGCGCTCGGCGGCCTGGCCCGCGCCGGCGGCGGTGCCGGCAGCCTCGTCGCGCCCGTCGCGGCGCAGCGCGGGGGTGAGCAGCCAGAGCAGCACGGCCACGGCGCCGGCCACCGCCCAGATCCCCAGGCCCACCCGCCAGCTGCCGCCCAGCTCGCGGGTCAGCGGCACGGTGACGGCCGCGGCCAGCGCGGTGCCGGCCGACAGCGACATCGAGTAGAGGCCGATCATCGGCCCGACCCGGTCGGGGAAGTACCGCTTGATGACCACCGGGATCAGCACGTTGGCGACCGCCACCCCGGCCAGGGCCAGCGCGGTGAGCAGCAGGAAGAGCGCGGTGGTGCCGGCGAAGGCGCGGGCCGCGACGCCGGCCGTGATCGCCCCGGTGCCGGCGGCCACCACCACGGTGGGCCCGAACCGGCGGGCCAGCGCCGGGGCGGCGAAGCCGAAGAGCGCGAAGCAGAGCGAGGGCACCGCGGTGAGCAGCCCGGCCACCGTCGCGCTCATGTGCAGGTCGTCGCGGACCCGGTGCAGCAGCGGACCGAGGCTGGTGACGACGGGGCGGAGGTTGAAGGCGGCGACCGCGACGGCGACGGCGAGCAGCCAGCCCAGGCGGCGGGCGCGGCGGCCGTCGTCGACGGCCACCGCCTGGGCGCGCAGGGCGCCGGTGGTCTCTGCTGTGGTGGACATGGAGGCCATCATAGAATGATGGGATGAATTGGCACACCCCGGGGTCACCGCCGCGCTCCCGGGTCGGGGAAGATGGTTCCCGGCACCCGGACCGCCTCACCCCGAGTCACCGACCGCGGTGACCGCCCTGACCGACTAGGAGCACCATGACGCTGTCCTCGCCCCGGCGCGCCCCGCTGGCCGACCAGGTGATCGCCCAGCTCCGGACGCAGATCACCTCGGGCGAGTGGCCGGTCGGCTCGCGCATCCCGACCGAGGCCGCGCTGGTCGACCAGCTGGGGGTGGCCCGCAACACCGTCCGCGAGGCCGTCCGCGCGCTGGCCCACAACGGGCTGCTGGACATCCGCCAGGGTTCGGGCACCTACGTGCTGGCCACCAGCGAGCTCGCCGGCGTGATGCACCGCCGGTTCGCCGACGCCGAGCAGGACCAGGTGGTCGAGCTGCGCGCGCTGCTGGAGGCCTCGGCGGCCTCGCTGGCCTCCGCGCGGCGCACCGAGCGCGACCTCGACCTGCTGGAGACCGCGCTGGCCCGGCGCGAGGAGGCCTGGCACGGCGGGGACGCCGAGGTCTTCGTGCAGGCCGACGCCGCCTTCCACCAGGCCGTGGTGGCCGCCGCCCACAACGACGTGCTGGCCGCCCTCTACGCCGACCTCGGCGAGGTGCTGCGCGCCCAGCTGCGCCAGGACATCGGCCCGGTGCTCGCCCAGGAGCGCTACGTGGGGCACCAGGCGATCCTCACCGCGATCCGCGAGGGCGACGCGGCGACGGCGGCCGCCGAGTCCTCCGGGGTGGTGGGCGCCTGCGGGCGGTCCGACGCCGAGGAGCGCGAGCGGGCCGGGGCCGGCGCCGGGTCCCCCGAGCACGGCTGACCCGGGCCCAGCGGCGCGCGCGGACGCGCGGCGGGTGGGAACGCCGCAGGCCCGGCCGCGCGTGCTGCGCGGCCGGGCCTGCGGGGTGGTGCCGGGTACTGCGAGATGGTGCGGGGTGCAGCGGGCGGCTCAGGCGCCGATCGCGTGCAGCCCGCCGTCCACGTGGATGATCTCGCCGGTGGTCTTCGGGAACCAGTCCGAGAGCAGCGCGACCACGCCGCGGCCGGCCGGCTCCGGGTCGGTGACGTCCCAGGCGAGCGGGGAGCGGTGGTTCCAGGTGTCGGCCAGCTGGTCGAAGCCCGGGATGGACTTGGCGGCCATCGACTTGATCGGACCGGCCGAGATCAGGTTGCAGCGCACGTCCTGCTTGCCCAGGTCGCGGGCCAGGTAGCGGGAGGTGGCCTCCAGCGCGGCCTTGGCCGGGCCCATCCAGTCGTACTGCGGCCAGGCGAGCTGCGCGTCGAAGGTCAGGCCGACCACCGAGCCGCCCTCGCTCATCAGCGGCAGGCAGGCCATCGCGAGCGACTTCAGCGAGAACGCCGAGACGTTCATCGCGGTGGAGACCGACTCCCACGGGGTGTTCAGGAAGTTGCCGCCGAGCGCGTCCTGCGGGGCGAAACCGATCGAGTGGACCACGCCGTCCAGGCTGCCCAGGTGCTCGCGCACCTGGTCCGCCAGGCCGTCCAGGTGCTCGTTGTTGGTGACGTCCAGCTCCAGCACCTTGGTGGGCCTGGGCAGCTTCTTGGCGATGCGCTCGGTCAGCGTGGGCCGCGGGAAGGCGGTCAGGATGATCTCGGCGCCCTGCTCCTGGGCCAGCTTCGCGGTGTGGAACGCGATGGAGGACTCCATGAGCACGCCGGTGATCAGGATCCGCTTGCCTTCAAGAATTCCGCTCATGTGATCAGTGACCCATGCCCAATCCGCCGTCCACGGGAATGACGGCTCCGGTGATGTACGCGGCCTCGTCGGAGGCGAGGAACCGCACGGTGGAGGCGACCTCGGCGGGTGCGGCGTAACGACCCAGCGGCACCCCCGAGACGATCTCCTTGCGGCGCTCCTCGCTGAGCACAGCGGTCATGTCGGTGTCGACGAAGCCGGGGGAGACCACGTTGACGGTGATGCTGCGCGGGCCGAACTCGCGGGCCAGCGAGCGGGCGAAGCCGATCAGGCCGGCCTTGGAGGCCGCGTAGTTGGCCTGGCCCGGCGAGCCGACCAGGCCGACCACCGAGGAGACCAGCACGATGCGCCCCTTGCGGGCCCGCAGCATCTTCGCCGAGGCCCGCTTGACCACCCGGAAGGTGCCGGTCAGGTTGGTGTCGACGACCGAGGTGAAGTCCTCCTCGGTCATCCGCAGCATCAGGATGTCCTTGGTGATCCCGGCGTTGGCGACCAGCACCTCGACCGCGCCGTGCTTGGCCTCGATCTCGGTGAAGGCGGCGTCCACCTGCGCGCTGTCGTTGATGTCGCAGCGCACCGCGAGGACGTCGTACTTCGCCAGCTCCGCGGGGACCTCCCCCGAGCGGCTGGTGATGGCGACCTGGTCGCCCGCCTCGGCGAAGGCCTGGGCGATGGCGAGGCCGATGCCCCGGTTACCTCCGGTGACGAGAACCGAGCGGCTCAACGATCCACCTCTCCCTGTCGTGGTCCCGCAACGCGGGGGAACGTACGCACTGTGACGCTATCGGTCACTTCCGCGCAGCGACGAATCGGGCCTCCACAGGTCATGGCCCCCGGAACTGTCGCCTTCCGACAATCCGGTCCACGGCCGGAGGCGCCCGGAAGCGGTCCGCGACACGGCGCCGGGAACACCGGGCCTAGGATGCCCGTTGCCCTACCGGTGACGGCTCGGCCCGCACCCTGACCGACTGCCGGGATCCTTGCCGGGATCCCCAGACCGACCGAAGGCGGCTCCCCGATGAGCGAGGCAATCCCCCGGACCCCCAGGCGCCGGGGCCGGCTGCTCACCCTGACCGCCCTGGCCGCCGGTGCCGGTGCCGCGGCCTGGGCCCTGCGCGACCTGCCCGCCGCCTTCGGGCGCCGGCCCGACGCCGAGCGCGACGCCCGGATCCGCAACTCGCCGCAGTTCGCCGACGGCGTCTTCCACAACGCGCCCTCCACGCTCGCCCGCGGCGCGCAGGAGGTGCCGCGCCCCGACCGCGACACCGTGCGCCGGATGCTCACCGAGCGCGAGGGCCGCACCCCGGTGCGCCCGGTGCCGCTGGTGCGCCAGCTGGACAGCCCCGACCGGCCGGCCGCCGCCGGCGTCGAGCTCACCTGGTACGGGCACGCCTCGGCACTGGTGGAGGTCGAGGGCACCCGGGTGCTGCTCGACCCGATCTGGAGCGAGCGCTGCTCGCCCTCCGCGCACGTGGGCCCCAAGCGGCTGCACCCGGTGCCGGTCGAGCTGGAGGAGCTGCCGACGGTCGACGTCGTGCTGATCTCGCACGACCACTACGACCACCTGGACATGCCCACCGTGAAGCGGCTGGTGCGCAGCCAGTCCGCGCCGTTCGCGGTCCCGCTGGGCATCGGCGGCCACCTGCGCCGCTGGGGCGTGCCCGAGCACCGGATCATCGAGCTGGACTGGGACGAGACCTGCACGCTCGGCGAGCTGACCGTCACCCTCACCTCGGCGCACCACTTCTCCGGTCGGGCGCTGACCCGCAACACCACCCTCTGGGGCTCCTGGGTGATCGCCGGCCCGACCCGCAAGGTCTTCTACACCGGCGACTCCGGCTACTTCGAGGGCTACGCGAAGATCGGCGCCGAGCACGGCCCCTTCGACGCCTCGCTGATGCAGATCGGCGCCTACGACGCGGCCTGGGCCGACATCCACATGACCCCCGAGGACGCCGTGCTGGCCCACCGCGAGCTGGACGGCGGCCTGCTGGTGCCGGTGCACTGGTGCACCTTCAACCTGGGCCTGCACCCGTGGGCGGAGCCGGTCGAGCGGCTGCTGGCCGAGGCCAAGGCGCAGGGCGTGCGGGTCGCGGTGCCGCGCCCGGGCGAGCGGGTCGACGTGGTCGACCCGCCGGAGCTGGACGGTTGGTGGGAGGGGCTGGCCTGACCGCCCCACGGCACTGACCCGGTCGGTCGACACCCGCGAAATCCGCTGGCCGAGAACTCCCCCGAGGCGCCATGATGCGATGCGGGCACCCCTGACCGCAGGGGCCGCCCGCGCCGCCGTCGGCACCGGCGCCGGCCAGCCGCCGCACACCTCAGGGAGTCCGATGCCGCCGACCCCGAGCAGTACCGCCCCGGCCGGACGCGCCGTCGACCCGCTCTTCCTGGCCCTGCCGCTGCGCGCGCTGGCCGACGCGGCGCTCCAGCGGGCCCGCGAACTGGGCGTCCAGCACGCCGACTTCCGGTTGGAGCGGGTCCGCAGCGCCTCCTGGCGGCTGCGCGACGCCCGCCCGGCCGGCAGCTCGGACACCGTGCGGCTGGGCTTCGCGGTCCGGGTGGTGCGCGACGGCGCCTGGGGCTTCGCCGCGGGCGTGGACCTGACCCCGCAGGCCGCCGCCCAGGTGGCCGAGCAGGCCGTCGCGGTGGGCCGGCTCTCGGCCGGGATCAGCCGCAGCGCCGGTGGCGCGGACGTGGTGGAGCTGGCCGAGGAGCCGGTCTACCCGGACGCCACCTGGGTCTCCTCCTACGAGATCAACCCCTTCGACGTGCCGGACGCCGAGAAGACCGGCCTGCTGGCCGACTGGAGCAGCCGGTTGCTGGCCGCCGACGGCGTCTCGCACGTCACGGCGAGCCTGCACACCGTGCAGGAGAACAAGTTCTACGCCGACACCGCCGGCACCGTCACCACCCAGCAGCGCATCCGGCTGCACCCCGACCTGGAGGCGGTCTCGGTCGACGAGCGCAGCGGCGCCTTCGAGTCGATGCACACCATCGCCCCGCCGGCCGGCCGCGGCTGGGAGTACCTGCTGGGCACCGGCTGGGACTGGCAGGGCGAGCTGGCCGAACTGCCGGGCCAGCTGGCCGAGAAGGTGCGGGCGCCCAGCGTCGAGGCGGGCGTCTACGACCTGGTGATCGACCCCACCAACCTCTGGCTGACCATCCACGAGTCGATCGGCCACGCCACCGAGCTGGACCGCGCGCTCGGCTTCGAGGCCGCCTACGCCGGCACCTCCTTCGCCACCTTCGACCAACTGGGCACCCTGAAGTACGGCTCCGAGCTGATGCACGTCACCGGCGACCGCACCGCCGAGCACGGCCTGGCCACCATCGGCTACGACGACGAGGGCGTGGCCACCCAGTCCTGGGACCTGGTCACCGACGGCATCCTGACCGGGTACCAGCTGGACCGCCGGATGGCGAAGCTGAAGGACCTGGGCCGCTCCAACGGCTGCGCCTTCGCCGACTCCCCCGCGCACGTGCCGGTCCAGCGGATGGCCAACGTCTCGCTGCGCCCGGCGGCCGACGGCCCGGACACCGCGGGCCTGTTCGCCGGCGTCGAGAAGGGCCTCTACATCGTCGGCGACCGGTCCTGGTCGATCGACATGCAGCGCTACAACTTCCAGTTCACCGGACAGCGCGCCTACGCGATCAGGAACGGCGAACTGGCCGGCCAGGTCAAGGACTTCGCCTACCAGGCGACCACCACCGACTTCTGGGGCTCGATGGCCGCGGTCGGTGGCCCGCAGACCTACCTGCTGGGCGGCGCGTTCAACTGCGGCAAGGCCCAGCCGGGCCAGATCGCGGCGGTCAGCCACGGCTGCCCCTCGGCGCTCTTCCAGGGCGTCAAGGTTCTCAACACCCAGCAGGAGGCGGGTCGCTGATGTCCGACACCTACCAGCCGCACGAGCTGGTCGAGCGCGCCCTGGAGCTCTCCCGCACGGACGGCTGCGTCGTCCTGGTGGACGAGCAGAGCAGCGCCAACCTGCGCTGGGCGGGCAACGCGCTGACCACCAACGGCGTCACCCGCGGCCGCCGGCTGACCGTGGTGGCCACCCTGGACGGCGCCGAGGGCACCGCCTCGGGCGTGGTGGCCCGCGAGGCCGTCACCGCCGACGACGTCGAGGCGCTGGTGCGGGCCGCGGCCTGTCGGTGATGCGCTGGCCGTGGGGCAACATGTACG
>NZ_BAAALF010000048.1:28051-49102 GCF_039528135.1 Kitasatospora nipponensis
GGCGCGGCCTTCACGCACGCCCGCAAGGCCGGCCAGGCCCTCTACGGCTTCGCCCGGCACGAGGTGGACTCCACCTACCTGGGCACCTCCGCCGGCCTTCGGCTGCGCCACGACCAGCCCACCGGCACCCTCGAACTCAACGCCAAGGCGAACGGCGGCTCGGCCTGGGTGGGGGCCACCACCGAGGACTTCCGGGACGTCGACCTGGCCGCCCTGTGCGGCGAGCTCTCCGAGCGCCTGGCCTGGGGCAGCCGGCGCATCGAGCTGCCGGCCGGCCGCTACGAGGCACTGCTGCCGCCCTCCGCCGTCGCCGACCTGATGGTCTACCTGCACTGGTCGATGGGTGCCCGGGACGCCGCCGAGGGCCGCACCGTCTTCAGCCGGGCGGGCGGCGGCACCAGGGTCGGCGAGCGGCTCTCCCGGCTCGCCCTCACGCTGCGCTCCGACCCGGCCGAACCCGGCCTGCGCGGCGCACCGTTCGTGATCGCGCACGCCTCCGGCGACAGCTCCTCGGTCTTCGACAACGGCCTGCCGCTGGCCCCCACCGAGTGGATCGCCGCGGGCGAGCTCAGCCACCTGCAGACCACGCGGCACACCGCCGCCCTGACCGGCCTGCCGGTGCGCCCGCCGATCGACAACCTGGTGCTGGAGCGCGCGGACCGGGCCGGCGCCCCGACGCTGGCCGAGATGGTGGCCGGCACCGAGCGCGGGCTGCTGCTCACCTGCCTCTGGTACATCCGCGAGGTGGACCCGGCCACCCTGCTGCTCACCGGCCTCACCCGCGACGGCGTCTACCTGGTCGAGGACGGCCGGGTGGTCGGCGAGGTCAACAACTTCCGTTTCAACGAGTCCCCGGTGGACCTGCTGGGCCGCGTCACCGAGGCCGGCCGCACCGAACGCTGCCTGCCCCGGGAGTGGGGCAACTACTTCAGCCGGGTGGCGATGCCCCCGCTGCGGGTCGCGGACTTCAACATGAGCTCGGTCAGTCAAGCTTCCTAGGAGGAAACCCGATTGGATGAAAAGCGCACCGTCAAGACCTCGAAGATGCTCTCCAGGATCCTGCGCCACGACCCCGGCCGGATAGGGGTCACGCTGGACGAGGGCGGCTGGGTGCCCGTGGAGACCCTGCTCACCGCCCTCACCCGGTGCGGCAACCGGCTGAGCCGGGCGGAGCTGGACCACGTGGTGGCGACCAACAACAAGCAGCGCTTCGCGTACTCCCCCGACGGGCTGCGGATCCGGGCCAACCAGGGGCACACGGTGGAGGTGGACCTGGGCCTGGCCGCCGCCGAACCCCCCGCCGTGCTCTACCACGGCACCGGGCACGGCTCGGTGGCCGCGATCATGCACGAGGGGCTGCGGCCGATGGCCCGCCAGGACGTCCACCTGTCGGCCGACGTGGAGACCGCGGTGCGGGTCGGCGCCCGGCACGGGCGGCCGGTGGTGCTGGCCGTGGACGCGGCGGCGCTGGCCGCGGCCGGGCACGTCTTCCGGGTCAGCGCCAACGGCGTCTGGCTCACCGACTCCGTGCCGCCGCACCACCTCACCCGCCACTCGGGCTGACCCCCGGCCCGGCCGCTCCGGGCACGCCCACGCCGTGCCCCGCGCGTGCCCGGGCCACCGCCGAACCGCCGCCGCACCCGACCGCCTCGAGCGGCCGGGTACGGCGTACCGTGGGAGGAACCGGGCGGAATGCGCCCCGGTGGACACCGCCGTGCGCGGGCGGCAGCGAAGGCGGCGATGCAGATGGGCAGGAGCACCGGCGACGATCCGGTCTTCCGGATCACCGGGGCCAGGACCAGCCTCTCCGAGGACGTCCGCGGGCGGCAGCGCCGCTACGTGATCTCGATGCTGATCCGCACGGCCTGCGTGCTGCTGGCCGTGGTGCTGTGGAACGTCCAGCGCTACGTGGCGTTCGGCGCGCTGGGCGCGGCGGTCCTGCTGCCGTACTTCGCGGTGATCATCGCCAACGCCGGACGGGAGCGCGCACCCGGTCTGCCCAGCACGTTCGACATCTCCCCGGAGACCCCGCTGATGATCGGTCCGGGCGGCACGGGCGGCGGCGGCGCGACCCGCGGCATGGGCCCGGCCGGCGAGCAGCCGACCGAAAGCTGACTCTCCGTACACAGGCGACTTAAGAGCCCGGCTCGAGGCCGGCTTGAGGCATGCCCGAATCGCCCCGATTTTCTGCCCTTTTGGGCAGAGAAACCTCAGCGGAGCCTCAAATAAATCTTGAAAGGCCTAGCCAAGGCCGGCTCGTTCCGTGACATACTGCGTACGCGCTCCGCATCCCCCGTCGGAGCGACGGACCGACGCCGGGCGGCTCCCCCCGTGGCTGCCCGGCGTCGCCATGTCCGCGTCATGGCAGTTCGCGCCATGGTACGGGATGAGAGACTCCCGCTCATGAGTATCGACTTCTTCGGTGGCACCGGAGCCGACGGCCCGGCCGGGCCGCCCACCTGCTCGGCCAAGGGCTGCCGCAGCGCCGCGGTCTGGGTCCTGGCCTGGAACAACCCCAAGCTGCACACCCCCGAGCGCCGCAAGACCTGGCTGGCCTGCGCGGACCACCGCGAGTCGCTCTCCCAGTTCCTGGGCGTGCGCGGCTTCCTCAAGGACGTCGTCGCGCTCGCCGACTGGACCGACCCCGAGAGCTCCTGACGCCCCGCCGCCGGTCCCCCTTGGCGACGGTGTGTCGTCAGCCGCCGACGGCGACGGCGCCTCAGCCGCCGATGGCCGACATCGGCCGCTCGGGCTGGTGGAACTGCGGGTCGTCGATCCCCGCGCCGGCCTTCTTGCCCCACATCGCCGCCCGCCACAGCGCCGCCAGCTCGGCGTCGGTGGCCCCCTCGCGCAGGGCCGTGCGCAGGTCGGTCTCGCCGGTCGCGAAGAGGCAGTTGCGCACCTGCCCGTCGGCGGTCAGCCGGGTGCGGTCGCAGGCCCGGCAGAACGGCCGGGTGACCGAGGCGATCACGCCCACGCTCGCCGGGCCGCCGTCCACCAGCCAGCGCTCGGCCGGCGCCGCACCGCGCACCGCGGCGGGCTCGGGGGTCAGCGTGAAGCGGGTCGCGAGCCGCTCCAGGATCTCCTCGGCGGTGATCATCTGCGAGCGGTCCCACCCGTGCTGGGCGTCCAGCGGCATCTGCTCGATGAAGCGCAACTGGTAGCCCTGCTCCAGGCACCAGCCCAGCAGGTCGGCGGCCTCGTGGTCGTTGACCCCGCGCATCAGCACCGCGTTCAGCTTCACCGGGGTGAGCCCGGCGGCCTCGGCCGCGGCCAGCCCGTCGAGGACGTCCTGGTGGCGGTGGCGGCGGGTGAGGGTGTGGAAGGTCTGCGGGTCCAGGGTGTCCAGCGAGACGTTGACCCGGTCCAGGCCCGCCTCCCGCAGCGCCCGCGCGGTGCGGGCCAGGCCGACGCCGTTGGTGGTGAGCGAGAGCTCGGGGCGCGGCTCCAGCTCGGCGCAGGCCGCCACGATGCCCACCAGCCCCGGGCGCAGCAGCGGCTCCCCACCGGTGAAGCGCACCTCGCGCACGCCCAGCTCGCGCACCGCCAGGCTGGTCAGGCGCACGATCTCCTCGTCGGTCAGCAGGTCGGAGCGACCGAGCCACTGCAGGCCCTCCTCCGGCATGCAGTACGTGCAGCGCAGGTTGCAGCGGTCGGTCAGCGAGACCCGCAGATCGACGGCCTGGCGACCGAACGTGTCGAGGAGCACGCGTGCACCTTCCCGGAATGGTTCGCTGGGCCCGACCCGCCGACGGCGGACCGGGCCCAGCTTAATCCAGGGGATCTTGCGTCAATCCTGAAGATCTCGTCTGCTCAGTGCGCACCGATGCCGGTGAGGGATCGGACCTCCAGTTCAGCGTACTTCGCCGGGTCCGCGGTCTCCTTGGAGAACAGCGTGCCCAGCCAGCCCAACAGGAAGCCGATCGGAATGGAGACCAGGCCGGGGTTCTCCAGCGGGAACCAGTGGAAGTCGCTGTGCGGCAGGAGCGAGGTGGCCTTGCCCGAGACCACCGGCGAGAAGACCACCAGCAGGACCGAGCTGATCAGCCCGCCGTAGACCGACCAGACCGCGCCGGTGGTGGTGAACCGCTTCCAGAAGAGCGAGTAGAGCAGGGTCGGCAGGTTCGCCGAGGCCGCCACCGCGAAGGCCAGTGCCACCAGCGCCGCGGTGTTCAGCTTGTCCGCGTAGATGCTCAGCCCGATGGCGACCGCGCCGATCACCACCGCCGCCAGCTTGGCCGAGTGGACCTCCTCGCGCTCGGTGACCCGCCCGCGGCGGATCACGTTGGCGTAGAGGTCGTGGGCGAAGGAGGACGAGGAGGCCAGGGTCAGGCCGGCCACCACGGCCAGGATGGTCGCGAAGGCCACCGCCGAGATCACCGCCAGCAGCACCGCGCCGCCGGTCGACCCGGCGCCGCCGCCCAGCTCCTGGGCCAGCAGCGGGGCCGCGGTGTTGCCCGACGGGCTGGAGAGCTTGATCGCCTTGGGCCCGACCAGCGCGGCCGCCCCGAAGCCGAGCGCCAGGGTCATCAGGTAGAAGACGCCGATGATGCCGATCGCCCAGAACACCGACTTCCGGGCCGCCTTGGCGGTGGGCACGGTGTAGAAGCGGACCAGGATGTGCGGCAGCCCGGCGGTGCCCAGCACCAGGGCCAGCGCCAGGCTGACGAAGTCCAGCTTGGTGGTGCCGGTGGCGCCGTACTTGAGGCCGGGCTCCAGGAAGGCCGAGCCCTTGCCGCTGGCGTGCGCGGCGGCGCCCAGCAGGCTGGAGGGGTTGAAGTGGTACTTGGCCAGCACCAGCACGGTCATCAGCGCGGCGCCCAGGATGAGCAGCACCGCCTTGACGATCTGCACCCAGGTGGTGCCCTTCATGCCGCCGACCGTCACGTACAGCACCATCAGCGCGCCGACCGCGACCACCGTCCAGCGCTTGGCCGCGTCGCCCTCCACCCCCAGCAGCAGCGCGACCAGCGATCCGGCGCCGACCATCTGGGCGAGCAGGTAGAAGATCGACACCACGATGGTGGAGATGCCCGCGGCGGTGCGCACCGGACGCTGGCGCATCCGGAAGGCCAGCACGTCGGCCATCGTGTAGCGGCCGGAGTTGCGCAGCGGTTCGGCGATCAGCAGCAGGGCGACCAGCCAGGCCACCAGGAAGCCGATCGAGTAGAGGAAGCCGTCGTAGCCGGAGAGCGCGATGACGCCGGCAATGCCCAGGAACGAGGCGGCCGACATGTAGTCGCCGGAGATCGCCAGGCCGTTCTGCAGGCCGGTGAAACTCCGGCCACCGGCGTAGAAGTCGTTGGCGTCCCGGGTCTGACGGCCGGCCCAGACGGTGATGCCCAGGGTGACCAGGACGAAGGCGCCGAAGAGGGACATGGTCAGGGCACGGTGGTTACCGCTCGAGGCGGCCAGCAGTGCGGTGTGCGCGGCGAGCGGGTTCGAGCCGGTCATTCGCCTGCCTCCCGGGGGGTGACGAGGGCGCTCGGCCCGTAGCGACGGCGCAGGTCGGCGGCCGCCGGATCGAGCCGGCGCTCGGCGAACCGGGCGTACCAGGCGGCGATGGCGAAGGTGCTGACGAACTGCAGCAGGCCCAGCGCCATGGCGACGTTGACGTGCCCGAACAGGGTGGTGGCCATGAAGCCGTGCGCGTAGCAGGAGAGCAGCACGTACAGCAGGTACCAGAGCAGGAAGCCGGCGGTCACCGGGAAGGCGAAGCCGCGGAAGGAACTGCGCAGGGCGCGGAACTCGGCGCCCTGGTCGATGCGTTCATCAGGTGCCGGGTCGACCGCGGTGACGATGCGGTCCGACGGGGAACCGGACTGCGGGGGATGGTCCACTCCATCTCTCCTGACGTCGTGGTGAGACAGGACCGTGCGGACGAGGGACGTGGGACGGTCCGCACGGTGCTGCACGGGTGGAGCACGGTGGCGCTGAGGGATGCCACAGCCACTGTGTGTGCCGATGCATGCTAGGAGCGACCGTATGCTTGCGGACAGTGTTTGGCCGCATTCGGCCCACTCTTCACACTGACGTGCCGCCAATCTGGCCGAAACACGACGCTGTGGGTCGGTCTCGGACACGCCGCAGGGGGCGGTACCGGGGTGTGGTACCGCCCCCTGCGGGGCTGGGCGCGGGCGCCGGCCGGGTCAGCCGGCGGCTCGGTGCCGGCTCAGAACGCGATCCGCACCTTCAGCGCCGAGCGGTCGTCCATCGCCCGGTACCCGGCCGGCACGCCGTCGAGGTCGACCGTGCGGTCGAAGACCAGGCCGGGCTCGATGGTCCCGGCCAGCACGTCGGCGAGCAGCTCGGGGATGTACGCGCGGGCCGGCGCGACACCGCCGCCGAGCGACACGTTCCGGCCGAACATCTGACCGATGTCCACGCCGGCGCTGCCGCCGTGCGGCACCCCGACGTAGCCCACCGCGCCGCCGTCGCGGGCGATCGAGATCGCGGTGCGCATCGAGTCCTCGGTGCCGACCGCCTCCAGCACCGCGTGCGCGCCCTGACCGCCGGTCAGCTCGCGCACCGCCTCGATGGCGGCCTCGCCGCGCTCGGCCACCACGTCGGTGGCGCCGAAGGCGCGGGCGATGTCGGTGCGCACGGTGTGCCGCCCCAGCGCGATGATCCGCTCGGCGCCGAGCCGGCGGGCCGCCAGCACGCCGCACAGACCCACCGCGCCGTCCCCGACCACCGCGACCGTCGAGCCCGGGCGGACCTTGGCCGCGACCGCGGCGTGGTGGCCGGTGGCCATCACGTCGGAGAGCGCCAGCAGGTGCGGCAGCAGCGCCTGGTCACCGGCCGCCTCCTTGGGCAGCTTGACCAGCGTGCCGTCCGCGAACGGCACCCGCACCGCCTCGCCCTGCCCGCCGTCCGAGCCGACGCTGCCCCAGAAACCGCCGTGCGGACAGGAGGTCTGCAGGCCGTCGCGGCAGTACTCGCAGGTGCCGTCCGACCAGACGAACGGCGCCACGACGAAGTCGCCGGGGCGGAAGTCGGTGACCGCCGAGCCCACCGACTCGACCGTGCCCAGGAACTCGTGCCCGATCCGCTGACCGGCCTCCCGGGCCGCCACCCCGCGGTAGGCCCACAGGTCGCTGCCGCAGATGCAGGCGTTGACCACCCGGACCACGGCGTCGGTGGGCTGCTGGATCTGCGGGTCGGGGACCTCTTCGATCCGGATGTCGTTGGGGCCGTGGATCACGGTGGCGCGCATGAGGATGTCCTTTGTGGGGGCAACAGCTGATTCGTCCGGTTGTACGACCATCCCGTCGCCCACTCTATTCCCGCCACTTCACACCAGCCCCGCGAGCGACTCACGCCTCAGCCACCCACCGGATCTGCGGCGATGGCGGCGGTTCGGCATCCGGCGGCGGCGACGACCCTTAAGCTGGTGCACCATGCATGCGCTCCAGCCCCCGGTCGGCCCGATCCCCTCGCAGCGCACCGGTGCATCCGACGGGTCGCCCGATCCCGGCGCGGGGGGCTACGCGGTGGTCGACGTGGAGACCACGGGCCTGGGCCGGACCGACCGGGTGATCTCCGCGGGCGTCTACCGGCTGGACCCGGACGGCACCGTGATCGACCACTGGTACACCCTGGTCAACCCGCTGCGCGACCCCGGCCCGGTCTGGATCCACGGCCTGACCAGCGCCGTCCTCGCCGACGCGCCGACCTTCCCGGAGATCGCCGACGAGCTGGCCGAGCGGCTGCGCGGACGGGTGATGGTGGCCCACAACGCGCTCTTCGACTGGAACATGATCTCGCGTGAGTACGCCCGCGCCGGGCTGCGCGCCCCGGTCGAGCACCGGCTCTGCACCATGGTGCTCTCCCGCGACCTGGGCCTGCCGCTACCCAACGGCAAGCTCTCCACCCTCGCCGAGTACTTCGGGGTCCGCCAGCGCAACGCCCACAACGCGCTGGACGACGCCCGGGTGCTGGCCGAGGCCTTCCGGCCCAGCCTGGAGCTGGCCCGCAGCGGCGGCGTGGCGCTGCCGCTGACCACCTGCGTGGCCGTCACCGACCTGGGCGAGGACACCGCCGCCACGAGCGGGTCCGGCGCCGGCGCGGGCCGCGGCTCCTGGGGCTCCTCCTACCGCCCCGCCCGCAAGCGCCCGGTCTGCGCGTACCCCAACCCCGGGCGCTGGCAGGACGGCGGACCGCTGATCCAGGGCATGCGGGTGGCGATCACCGGCGACACCGCCACCGACCGCGAACTGCTGGAGGACCGGGCCATCGCCGCCGGCCTGCACATCGCCTCCTCGGTCAGCCGGCTGACCAGCCTGCTGGTCACCAACGAGCCGGGCAGCTGGAGCGGCAAGGCGCGCAAGGCCCGCGAGGTCGGCACCCCGACCATCGGCGAGGACGCCTTCCTGCAGCTGCTCTCCGACGTCGCCCCGCACCCCGGCAGCTGACCGCGCGACACCCGCCCGCCCTGCCGGCCGCACCCGCCGGCCGGTGCGGCATGCTGGGCGCATGGATCTCGGACTCAAGGACAGGGTGTACGTGGTCACCGGCGCGACCCGCGGGCTCGGCCTCGCGGCCGCCCGCGAGCTGAGGGCCGACGGGGCCCGGGTACTGGTGACCGGCCGCCGGCAGGAGGCGCTGGACAGCGCCGTCGCGGAGCTGGGCGGCGCCGGGCAGGCGGCCGCCGTACTGGCCGACAACGCCGATCCGCAGGCCGCCGAGCGGATCGTGGCCACCGCGGTGGAACGCTTCGGCCGCCTGGACGGGATCCTGGTCAGCGTCGGCGGCCCGCCGCCGGGGCCGGTGGTCGGCGCCACCGACGAGGCCTGGCGCGACGCGTTCGAGAGCGTCTTCCTGGGGGCCCTGCGGCTGGCCCGCACGGCCGCGGACCGGCTCGGCGAGGGCGGCGTGATCGCCTTCGTGCTCTCCTCCTCGGTCCGCGAGCCGATCGCGGGCCTGGGCATCTCCAACGGCCTGCGCCCCGGGCTGGCGATGGCCGCCAAGAGCCTGGCGGTCGAGCTGGGCCCGCGCGGCATCCGGGTACTGGGCCTGCTGCCGGCGCGGATCGACACCGACCGGGTGCGCGAACTCGACGCCATGGGCGGCGACGCCGACGGCGCCCGGGCCCGCGCCAGCGCGGGGATCCCGCTGGGCCGCTACGGGCGGCCCGAGGAGTTCGGCAAGGTCGCCGCCTTCGCGCTCTCCCCCGCCGCCTCCTACCTCACCGGCCTGATGATCCCGGTGGACGGCGGCGCCATGCGGGCCCTGTGACCGATCGCCCCGGGACGGCCCTGGGTCCGGCCGGCGGCCGGACCGTCGCCTGGTCCTGCTACCGCTGCGGGTCCCACTCCACGAGCTGGTCGAAGAGCCCTCGGTCGCCGTCGAGCTCCAGGGAGTCCAGCGGAATGCGGTCGTAGAAGGCGAGGACCAACGCGTTGGCCGTACCGCGGGCACCGGCGCGGACCACGTCCGGGATCCCGTCGTCGGCGGGCCCGGTGCCGGGCGCGGGCAGGCGGTCGAGCCGGGCGCCGTCGGCGGAGAGCGAGTTGCGCCAGGAGCGGCCCTCGGTGACGTGGTAGTCGGCGACCGCGGGCGCGTGCGGCCAGGCTTCCGTCGTCGTGCAGACGGTGGTCAGGAACTCCTCGACCCCGTCGAGCGCCACCTGTTCGGGCAGCGGCTGCGGGGCGCCCACGGTCAGCTGCGCGTCGTAGGTGTGCACGGCGATCTCGTGCAGCTGGCGCCGGGCCACGGCGGCACAGGTCAGCGGCGACTGCGACTTGCCCCACCAGGCCCAGCAACCGCGGTCCGGGCCGGCCTGCCGCAGGGCGTCCAGCAGCAGCCGCGTCGATCCGGCCAGCCACTCCAGCAGGGCCTCGCGCTCCCGCGGTGCGGTCGCCTCGCCCAGTGGGGCAGCCTTCGCCGTGGCGTCGGGCCCGGCGGCGACGGTGGCGGCCCAGGCGCGGCGCCCCTCGCCCAGGTGCTGCGCCAGATCGATGAGCGTCCACTCGGGACAGGTCGGCACCGTCACGTCGAGGTCGGGTGCGGCGGCGATCGCCGCGCGGAAGGCCGTCGACCGGTCGTCGATCCATCGCAGCAGGTCGGGGAAGTCCAGAGTGGTGTCCACCCCGGATGTGTATCACCGCGCTCCGGTGGCCGAACAGCGATTTTTGGCGGCCCCGCGCACCGCCGCGGCTCAGAGCACCCGCCGCCGCGCCCGGCGTCCGCGTGCGGCACGCTCCGGGTGGCGCGGCGGCGGCGGGGTCCGGTCCACCCGCAGCCGCAGGTCGGCGGGCAGCGCCTCGCCGCGGGCCAGGGTGGCCGAGGCCTGGGCGAGCGGGCCCGCGTGGAAGGCGGCCACCGCGGCCGGCACGTCCGAGCCCGGCACGAGCCGCAGCGCCGCCCGCACCCGCAGCCCGCGATCGCGTCCCAGTAGTCGCACCCGGACCGCCGCCACCTCGGGGCGGGCCAGCGCCGCGGTCTCCACCGCCCCGGCCAGCGCCGCACCGCGCAGTCGCACCCGCAGGCCCCGCGCCCCCGGAGGCGACAGCCGCAGCTCGGTCGGCGAGGGCCGGCGCAGCTGCGCGACCAGCCAGCAGAGCGCGAGCACCACCAGCACCACCAGCGCGGCCAGCAGGACCGGCCACCACCAGTGGTGCCGACGCCAGCGGGTCCGCGCGGCGGTGCTGAGCACCGGCTGGGAGGGGGAGGTGAGCGGCCACCAGCCGGGCGGGGTCACCCCCGTGTGCGCGTACAGGCGCAGGCCACCGGCCAGCACCAGCAGCGCGCCCGCCAGCAGCACCAGCCCGGCCAGCGCGAGCAGCACCCGGTTGACGACGGTTCGACTCAGCACGGTGACGCCTTCTCCCTTCACGGCGGTCAGTGCATGGGCGGCCGGTGCGGGGCCGGCCGGCGGCGCAGCCGCAGCTGGGAGGCGCGGGCCAGCCCGGCCCGGGCCAGGTCGGCCGCCAGCGCGCGCCGCGCGCCGGGCAGGTCGACGCTGCCGCGCAGGGTGACCCTGGCCCGGCGCCGGCCGACCCGCACCCGGGCCTGCGCCACCATCGGCAGCTCCAGCGCCCGGCTCTCCAGCAGCGCCGCGACCGCGACCCGGTCGACCGTCGCGGTGGGCCTCTCGCGCAGCGGCAGCCAGCGCCGGTCGCCCGCGCTGACGGCCAGCCAGCAGAGCCAGCAGCCCAGCAGCGCCACCACCCCGGCGGCCGCCAGCACCCAGGGCGAGTCCAGCGGGCGGGTGGCCAGCTGGTGGGCGCTCCACCGGCGCCAGCCGGGGGCCCCGGGGGCGGGCCCCACCCCGATCACCCCCCCCCCCCCCCCCCGGCCGGCCCGGTGGCCGGTCCGCACCGCGATCACGTCGCAGAGCAGCGCGCCCGCGCCCAGCAGGACCACCAGCGCGACCAGCGCGGCGGCCACCGAACGCGGCGAGCGCGGCGCCCGCCGGCCGGGTTCGGCGATGGGCGACGCCGGTTCGGCCCCGGCGGCCGGCTCGTCGGCGATCACCGGCGCGGCGGTCGGCGCCGGCCCGGGGTCGGCCACCGGCCCGGGATCGGCCACCGGCTCGGGCCCGGTCACGGTCGCTCACCGCCCGCCGGCACCGGCCGCTCGACCACCACGGTCACCTCGCAGGCCGCGACCCCGGCCAGCTGGCCCAGCTGGGTCGCCACCGCCCGCAGCACCGCCACACCCCGGCCCGCCAGGTCGCAGGGGAACGGCAGGTCGACCCCGATGCGCACCTGGGCCGCGCCGTCCACCATCCTGGCCGTCACCCGCGGCGCCTCCAGCTCCGCCGCCGGGCCCGCGCCCGCACGCGCGACCCGCTCCTCGTGCAGCACGTCGCGGGCCGCCAGCCAGGCGATCCGGGAGGGCGCACGGTCGGCGATCCGCAGCCGTCCGCGCCGGTCCGGCGGAGTGCCCGGCCCGGTGTCGCGCCCCCAGCCGGGCCCGCGGCCGCGCCGGTCGCCGGGGTCGCGCTCGGGCTTGTCCCCCGAGACGGCCGTCGCTCCGGTCGACCGCGGCGGGCCACCGTCGTCCGCCGGCCGCCTCACCGGCGCCGGTCGCGGCTGCGCAGCAGGTCACCGAGGTCGCCGAGGTCGAGGTCGCCCTCCAGCAGCCGGCCGGCCACGAAGCCGACGGCGCCGAGCGCGGCGACCAGCAGGAAGGCGGCGAATCCGCCGAAGTAGCCGGCGAAGCCCAGGGCCATGCCGGCCACCAGGCCTAGGTGGGCGAGGTTCAAGGTGAGCTCCCGAGCAGTGGTGGGGCTGGGTCCTGGTGGGACGCGGCGCTACTGGACCCGGGCTCGCCGCTCGGAGGACGGCGGCGCGGCCTCCTCCTCGTCCGGTTCGTCGGGCAGGTGGACGTCGTTGACCGCGATGTTCACCTCCACCACCTCCAGTCCGGTCATCCGCTCGACCGCGCTGATGATGTTGCGGCGCACCGCCGCCGCGAGTTCGGGGATCACCACGCCGTACTCGACCACCAGGGCGATGTCGATCGCGGTCTGCCGCTCGCCCACCTCGGCCTTGATGCCGCGCGAGATGCTGGCCCGGCCGCCCGGCACCCGGTCGCGCATCGCCCCGAAGGTGCGGGCCAGGCCGGAGCCGAGCGCGTGGATGCCGGGGACCTCACGGGCCGCCATGCCGGCGATCTTCTCGACCACGCCGTCCGCGAGCGCGGTGCGGCCGCGCTCCTCGGAGCTCGCGCCGCCGTGCGGGCCGAGGGACTTGGTCAGGTCGGACGGCTTGGGGGTCTCGGGCATGGGGGTGCCTCCTGAAGGTGCGGCTCCAGCTATACCGTAATCTGCCCCAACTCTGACATTTCGCCACGAAAGGCGCCCGTGGAGACCGGCCTCGCCACCGCTCCGCGGCCGGACACGGCGAAGGCCCGGCTCACCCCTCCCGAGCCGGGCCCCGCACCGGACACCGCGCGCCCAACGGTCGTCGCGCGGCGCGCGTCCTCAGTCGCCGATGCCCGCCAGGTCGCGCAGCCGCCGCGCCTGCGCGGCGCGCTCGGCGGCACGCTGCTCGTCGTAGGAGCGCTGACCGGCACCCAGCAGCAGCGCCTTGGTCTCGATCACCGCGCTGCGCGGCGCGGCCAGCAGCGGCGCGACCAGGTCGCGGGCGGTGGCGTCGAGCTCCTCGCCCGGGACGGCCAGGTTGGCCAGACCGCTGGCCACCGCCTCCTCGGCGCCGACCAGTCGGCCGGTGGCGCAGATCTCCAGCGCCCGGCCGTAGCCGACCAGGTCCACCAGCGGCTTGGTGCCGGCCAGGTCGGGCACCAGGCCCAGCGAGGTCTCGCGCATCGAGAACTGCGCGTCCAGCGCGCAGACGCGCAGGTCGCAGGCCAGGGCCAGCTGGAAGCCGGCGCCGATCGCGTAGCCCTGCACGGCGGCGATGGTGATCAGGTCGGGGCGGCGCCACCAGGTGAAGGCCTGCTGGAACTCGGCGATCGCCGCGTCCAGGTCCTGGTCACTGCTGGCGGCCAGCTCGGCGAAGCCCTGCTCGCCGGCGATGCCCTCCGGGCTGAACATCGCCCGGTCCAGGCCGGCCGAGAAGGCCAGGCCCTCCGCGCGCAGCAGCACCACCCGGACCGTGCCGGGCAGCTCACGGCCGATCGCGGCCAGCGCGCGCCACATGGCGGGGGTCTGGGCGTTGCGGCGCTTGGGATCGCAGAGCGTCACCACGGCGAGCTCGCCCTCGACCTCCAGCCGGACGCCGACCTCCTCCCAGGACGTCGAGCTGCTGGGCGTGGAGACGGGCGCGGTCATGGGCACCTCCGGCGGGATCCGGGCAGGCTCCAACGCGCTGCCCACAGTGTCTACCGGAGAGTAACTTACCGACCCGGACCTTGGGTACCACCTCGCCCGCCGCCGGCGTCGGGACATGACGATCGGCGGCCGGACATGTTCCTGTCACGGTCGCCGATACGCCTGGACATGCTGACGGACTGTCGGAACCTGGTGCCCCCGCTCATCGGCCGACCGGGAGACGGCTGCCCGCATCCCGGCCTGACGACCAGTCAGGAACCTGCTGCCGCAGCAGCCTTGGCCTTACCGCGCGTGGCGCCGCCGCGACCCCGGAGGTTCACTCCGGATTCACTGAGCATGCGGTGCACGAAGCCGTACGAGCGGCCGGTCTCCTCCGCCAGCGCGCGAATGCTCGCCCCGGAGTCGTACTTCTTCTTCAGCTCGGCCGCGAGCTTCTCACGCGCGGCACCAGTTACCCGGCTGCCCTTTTTCAGAGTCTCGGCCACCCGTGCCTCCTCGTAGCTGTGCTCGGTCAGATTCCCATGATCACCCATTGCCAGCGTCCTGGCCACCCATTCGACAAGGTCGATCCGCGCAAACGGGCGCTCGCCGGCGGTGTTCTCAGCGCAGCAGGGCGCTCACCCTGGGTACACACGCCCCCGCCTTCGACGGGCCCGCGGGACGAAAGAGCTGATCAGCGAGGTCGCCCGGACGGCAGGAGGAGTGGATCCGATGAAAACGGAATCCCCGGCCCCGGCATTCCCGGAAAGGCCCGGGTGATGAGTCGGCATCGGCCGGATGCAGGAGCACGTGTCTACTGAACGTGAGCGCCCGCGACCGGCGGGGCGGTCACGGGCGGTGTTCGGTGCGGGTGGGCCGGGGCGCGCGGGGCCGGGCGGGGCGCCCGGGCGGCCGCCGGGCGCATCCGTCCGCGCCGGGGCGGACCGCCCGTGACCCGGCGCCCCGCCCGGAGTGGCGGGACGGACCGGGCGGACGGACCGGGCGGGACGGACCGGGGTGCGGGACCGCGGAGGCCGGCGGGCCGGTCGGCTCAGGCCAGCGAGACCAGGTCGTGGTAGGCCGGGGTCCACAGGTCCTCGACGCCGTCCGGGAGCAGGATGATCCGCTCCGGCTCCAGCGCGTCGACCGCGCCCTCGTCGTGGGTGACCAGCACCACCGCGCCCGCGAAGGTGCGCAGCGCGCCGAGGATCTCCTCGCGGCTGGCCGGGTCGAGGTTGTTGGTGGGCTCGTCGAGCAGCAGCACGTTGGCGGAGGAGACCACCAACGAGGCCAGCGCGAGCCGGGTCTTCTCGCCGCCGGAGAGCACGCCGGCCGGCTTGTCGACGTCGTCGCCGGAGAAGAGGAACGAGCCGAGGATCTTGCGGATCTGCACCAGGTCGGTGTCCGGCGCCGAGGAGCGCATGTTCTCCAGCACGGTGCGCTCGGGGTCGAGCGTCTCGTGCTCCTGGGCGTAGTAGCCGATCTTCAGGCCGTGGCCCGGGATCACCTCTCCGGTGTCCGGCTTCTCCACGCCCGCCAGCATCCGCAGCAGGGTGGTCTTGCCCGCGCCGTTGAGGCCGAGCACGACGACCCGCGAACCGCGGTCGATCGCCAGGTCGACGTCGGTGAAGATCTCCAGCGAGCCGTAGGACTTGGAGAGCCCGCTGGCCATCAGCGGGGTCTTGCCGCAGGGGGCCGGGTCGGGGAAGCGCAGCTTGGCGACCTTGTCCGAGACCCGCGCCTGCTCCAGGCCGGCGAGCAGCTTGTCGGCGCGCCGGGCCATGTTCTGCGCGGCGACCGTCTTGGTGGCCTTGGCGCGCATCTTGTCGGCCTGGGCGTTGAGCGTGGCAGCCTTCTTCTCGGCGTTGGCCCGCTCGCGCTTGCGGCGCTTCTCGTCGTCCTCGCGCTGCTGCTGGTACTGCCGCCAGCCCATGTTGTAGACGTCGATGGCCGAGCGGTTGGCGTCCAGGTAGAAGACCTTGTTGACGACCGTCTCGACCAGCTCGACATCGTGCGAGATGACGATGAAGCCGCCCTTGTAGGTCTTCAGGAAGTCCCGCAGCCACACGATCGAGTCGGCGTCGAGGTGGTTGGTGGGCTCGTCGAGCAGCAGCGTGTCGGCGTCCGAGAAGAGGATCCGGGCCAGCTCCACGCGGCGGCGCTGGCCACCGGAGAGGGTGTTCAGCTCCTGGCCCAGGATCCGGTCCGGCAGGCCCAGCGCCGCGGCGATGGTGGCCGCCTCCGCCTCGGCCGCGTACCCGCCCTTGGTGAGGAACTCGGTCTCCAGGCGCGAGTACTTCTTCATCGCGTTGTCGCGGGTGGCGCCCTGGCCGTTGGCCATCCGCTCCTCGTTCTCGCGCATCTTGCGCAGCACCGTGTCCAGGCCACGGGCGGAGAGGATCCGGTCGCGGGCCAGCACGTCGAGGTCGCCGGTGCGCGGGTCCTGCGGGAGGTAGCCGACCTCGCCCGAGCGGGTCACCGTGCCGCCGGCCGGGATGCCCTCGCCGGCCAGCACCTTGGTGAGCGTGGTCTTGCCGGCGCCGTTGCGCCCGACCAGACCGATCCGGTCGCCCGGGGTCACCCGGAAGCTGGCGGACTCGATGAGGATGCGGGCACCGGCGCGCAGTTCGAGGGCGTTGGCGGAAATCATGGCTGCAAGGGCTCCTGGGGCTGGGCGGCCCGGGGCGCGTCGGCTACGGACACGGCGGCGCGGGCACGGGGGTGCGGCGGGGGTGTGGGGGCGGTGCTGGACGGTCCGGCGGTGCTGGCCGGTCCGCACGCGGTGGCGCGGGCCGGGTGCCTCACCGGCTGCCGCCGCTAATGCCCGGAGAGAACAGCCATGCGGGCCAGTCTACCGGGCCGCCCGAACCGGCCCGCAGCGATATTCCGGCCGTATGCCCACCGTCACCCCCGCCGGCTCCCCCGGTGGCGCACCGACGCCCCGGCACACGGTCCGGGGCGCGGTGGTGGTGACGGCGGCGGCAGGGGCCCGACGGGACCTACTGCCCGCCGGCCGGCGGGGCGTCGGCGCCGCTCGGGCAGCCGGTGGCGCCCTGCACCACCGCGGCGAAGGGCGCGTTCGGGCTGCCGCAGGGGGTCTCCGGCACGCCCTGGTCGGCGTCGACCACCCGGCTGCCGACCAGCGGACCGTCGTCCACCCGCACCCGGGCGCCGTCCAGCCGCGTGAGCTGCACCTTGGGGCCGGCGTTCAGCTGGTAGCCGTGGCCGTCCAGCTTGAAGCCGGTGACCGCGCCGGGCAGCGGGCGGCCGGAGCCGGTGGTGCCGGTGCAGGTGCGCGGCACCAGGACCGCGGTGTCGGTGCCCACCGCGCGCAGCGGGTCGTAGGAGCAGCCGGCGAGCGGGCGCGAGTTGAACCTGAGATCCCCGTCACGGTCGCGGAAACCCATGGTCAGGCCCGGGGTGAGCACCTGGACCCACGGCTCGGGGCCGGAGACGGTCTGCACCGCGGCGGCCGCCCGCTCCAGTTCGAGCTGCTTGCGCTGCGTCTCGGTGCGCTGGTCGGCGCCGGGCTCGCCGTCGCCGTGCAGCCAGTCGGCCAGCCCCGGCACGGCCCGGTGCCAGCGGACCGAGTGGTCGCCGATCTGGACCGAGGTGACCATGCCGTCGTCCCAGACCACCACCGCGCTCGTGCCGACCCGCGCCAGGTGCAGGGCGGTGGCGCCGTCACGGCGGTAGGACCAGAGCAGCGCGCCGCTCGCGGGGTCGTACGCCTCCAGGCCGGGGCCGACCCGGAAGTCCGGGGCGGGGGGCACGTCCGACTGCGCTCCCACCGGGCTGGCCTGCGCGTTTCCGGGCGCGGACACCTGGTCGCCGAACGGGACCGGGCGGTTTGCGTGCGCGGCGGCGCCCGCACCGAGCACCAGCAGAACGGCCAGGGCGGGCAGGGCGGACCGGGGGGTCAGGGTACGAAGCGGCTTCCAGGACACTTCCGGAGGGTACCTGGCCGCGGCCGGGTCGTCAGCACGACCAGGCCGTCCGTCCAGCTTACGGACGGATTACCAGACATTCGGCGGGGGTGCGGTGGCGGGTCGTGCCATCCGGTTGCGGAGAAACAGGCCGCTCGGGTGGTGAGCCCGTGTCCGGTGTTCACCGAGGGGCGACGAGTGATCAGAAACCGTCCACCTCGGCACCGGTTTCCCGTCGAGTTCGGCCAGACTCGCGATACGTGTCCACTTTAGGGTGACATTCGGCTTTTCTGACGGCCTGTCGACTTACTGTCGACGGGCGGGCGGCCACGGCTCGGGCCCGCCCGGCCCGGCCCCGAGGCCGGGCCCAGTCCCCGAGGAGAGACCATGCGAATCGGCCGCCTGACCCTGGGCGCCGCCGCGCTGCTGCTGCTCACCACCGCCGGCGTCTCCGGCAGCGGCGTGCCGGTCAGCACCGCCGACCGCAGCCCCGCGCTCTCCGCCGACCCGCCGGCGCCCGCCGCCCAGCCGCGCACCGCCGCGCCCAGGCCGCCCGCGCAGCGCGCGGCGCACGAGGTGCCGTTCGGCGCCTTCGTCGGCTCCTGGGACACCTACATCCCGCAGATCGCCAGGCTGGCCAACTGGCTGAACGGGGCCAACCTCCAGGTCGGGCACACGTACCTGGCCGGAAACGGCTGGAGCGACGTGGAGGGCGACACCAAGGTGCTGGCCCTGTGGTCCCAGTGGCGGCTGGCCGACCGGAGCCGGACGCTGGTGCTCAACGTGCCGATGGTGGTGCCCAACGAGGCGGACCTGCCGGACGGCCAGGTGGCCACGCTGCTCGGCCAGGGCGCCCGCGGGGCCTTCGACCAGCACTTCCTCAAGCTGGCCCGCAAGCTGGTGGCGCTCGGCGGCAGCGACACCGTGATCGTGCTCGGCTGGGAGATGAACGGCATCACCTACAGCAGCCGCTGCAAGCCGGACCCGACCGCCTGGAAGGCGTACTGGCGGCGCGTCATCACGGTGATGCGCTCGGTGCCCGGACAGCACTTCCGCTTCGACTTCACCCCCAACCGGGGGCTGGACGCGATCGCCTGGACCAAGTGCTACCCCGGCGACGACGTGGTGGACATCATCGGGACCGACAGCTACGACCAGCCCGCCGGCAGCAGCTTCGACGACGACGTGCGCGAGCCGTACGGGCTGCAGGACCAGGTCGACTTCGCGGCCAAGCGCGGCAAGCCGGTCTCGTACCCGGAGTGGGGACTCTTCCGCAACGGGGACAACCCGGAGTTCGTGCGGCGGATGGTGGAGTGGATGCGCACCCACGACACGGCCTACCAGACCGTCACCGACTACTGTCCGCACGGCTTCTGGGAGTGCCACAGCAACCCGCGCTCCAGCGCGGAGTACAGGAGGCTGATGGCCGGCTCCAAGGGGGTGCCGGGCAGTTCGTCCGTGCTGTCCTGCCTAGGCTCCGGACTCGCGCTGCGCCCGCCGCGCCCCGGCGCCCCCACGCCCTGCCCGGGGCGTCCGACGCCGGGCGGGGGGGGGCCGGCCCCCCAGGGCCCCCCCCCCCCCCCCCCCGCCCCCCCCCCCCCCCCCCCCCCCCCGGGGCCGGCCCCCGCCGGGCCGCCCCGCCGGGCCCCCGAGCGGCACCCCCACGTCGACCGCCACCGCGACGGCGACCGCCTCGGGTTCGGCCTCGGCCTCGGCTTCCGCTACCGCCTCCGCCTCCGCCTCCGCTGCCGCGTCCGTGACGGCTTCGGCGCCGGCCACCGCGTCAGCGGCCGGGGACCCCGGCGCCCTGCCGACGACGCCGTCCATCCCGACGCTGCCGGCCGCGCCCACCGCGCCCACCGCCCCCACGCCGGTCCGGCCGCCCGCCGCGGGGGCGCCGGGCGGGGTCGGTGGCGGGGTGATCAGCGACGGGTGAGGCGGGCCCGCAGGGTCCGCACCGGCCCCAGCAGCCGCAGCGCCGCGGCGGCCCGCAGCCGGGCCAGCGTCAGGCGCACCGTCAGGGCCGGCGCGAGGTGGCGCGGGCCGAGCAGCAGCCGGTGGTTGTGCTCGCGCTCGGGGCGCCAGCGCTCCTTGTACGGCTCCTCGCCGCGCATCAGGCTCAGCTCGGGGATGCCGGCGCGCACCGCCTCCTCCAGCGAGGTGCCGAAGAGCAGCCCCGCGATGTCGAGGCGCTCGCGCAGCCTGGGGTGCGCGCCGTAGAGGTAGAGCCCGGCGAAGGCGGGGCAGAGCAGCAGCAGGTCCACGGCCATCAGCTCGTCGTCCAGGTGGTAGCGGTAGACCACCGCCTGGCCCAGCCGGGCCAGGCCCGCGGTGGAGTCGGCCAGGTGCGCCGCGAACCGCTCGCTGGCGTGCTCACGGGTCACCCCGCGGCTCTCCCACTGCAGGGCGTGCAGGCGCAGCAGCTCGCCCATCGCCGCCCCGACCTGCTCCACCGGGACCCGCTGCGCCCGCACCCCGGCCTCGGCGAGCTTGCGCTGCTTGGCGCGGCTGCGCTGCGCGGTGCGGCCGGGCAGCCGGGCCAGCAGCTCCTCCATCGGGACGGCGGGCAGGTGCTGGCAGAGCGAGTCGGACAGCTGGTGGCGGCGGCCGGTCCAGTGCGCGTAGAGGCGGTGGGCGGCCGAGCCGGGCCGGACCTCGCGCAGGTCCAGGCTCTGCCAGGGTCGGCGCAGCGGGAGGACGGCGGCCAGGTGGGCGACCGCCTCGTCGGCGCAGGAGTCGTCGAGCAGCACGTCGGTGAAGTCGATCAGGGCGCCGCCGAGCGCGTGGTAGCCGTCGCGCCCGTCGCGGCGCAGCGCGGCGGCGCCGACCAGCCGCCCGTCCCGGCGCACCAGCAGCACCCGCAGCGCGCCCGGGCGCCCGTACGCGCGCCACCAGGAGCCCTGCCAGGCCGCCGACTGGAACGGGGTGGCGGTGCGGCAGCGGCCGGCCAGTTCCTCCCACTCGTCGGCCAGCGCGGCCAGGGTGTCGTCCCCGCGGTGGACCTCGGTGCTCCACTGCGGGGCGGCCGGCGCCGGCTCGGCGGGGGGGCGGGGGGGGGGGGGGGGGGGGGGCCGGCCGGGGGGCCCCCCCCCCCGCGGGGGGGGGGGGGGCGGGCGGGGCCGGGAAGGGCCCGGGGACCGGGTCCGGGTCCCGCCGCTGAGACGGGGAGGGGTACCCGGACGGCTGCGGGACCGGCGCGGCCGCTGGGCGCAGCTCCGTCACGTGCCGCTCCCGGCCGGCTCGGGGGCCGGGGGCTTGGCGCCGGCGGCCGGGGTCCTGCCCGTGGTCGGAGCCTTGCCGGCGGTCGGGGCCTTGCCGGCGGCCGACCGGGACGCCAGGGCGGCGGCCAGCGGCCCGGGCGGGGGGTGGGTGGGCTCCTGGCGCGCCGGGGCCGGCTCCGTGGGG
>NZ_BAAALF010000049.1:0-46888 GCF_039528135.1 Kitasatospora nipponensis
GCGTTGACTTTTGGCACGCTGTTGAGTTCTCAAGGAACGGACACTTCCTTCAAGCCGCTCTCGCAAGCTCTCCGGGCGTTCGTTTCGTTCTTCATTCAGCTTATCAGACCCGCTCTTCGGCGCTTTCCGACTCGCTTTCGGTGTTTCCGACCCTACCAGGCCCTCCGCACCGCTTCGGCCTCAAGTGGCCTTCGCCGTAACCGACCTGACGGCCTGTCCGACGAGTTGAACTTTAGCCCAACCCCGCTCCGAAAAGCGAATCCGGCCCACTCCCCGAAATACCGGCACAACACAAAGCACCGGCCTCTGACGACATGCGGAAATCGCACGCCGAAAGCCCGGGCTTCGTACGGAGAGGTGTTTCGATGAGTGGCCGCCCCGGGACCGTCCGCGCAGATGCGTGTCCGGTGCTCCCAGCCGAGCGACTAGGACACGCTACGCCCTGGCGGCCCGTCGTGCAAACGCCGCCGGCCGGCCCCCTCCGAGGAGGTGGGCCGACCGGCGGGGCGGACCGACCGGGCGCCGGGACCGGGGTGGTCCGCAGGCGTTCCCAGCCGCTGGGGGGGTCCTAGTCGTTGGTCGGGAAGCCGAGGTTGATGCCCCCGTGCGAGGGGTCGAGCCAGCGCTGGGTGACCGCCTTGCCGCGGGTGAAGAACTGCACGCCGTCCGGGCCGTACGCGTGGGCGTCGCCGAAGAGCGAGGCCTTCCAGCCACCGAAGGAGTAGTAGGCCACCGGCACCGGGATCGGCACGTTGATGCCGACCATGCCGACCTCCACCTCGTGCTGGAAGCGCCGCGCGGCGCCACCGTCGTTGGTGAAGATCGCCGTGCCGTTGCCGTAGGGGTTGGCGTTGATCAGCTCCAGCCCCTCCTGGTACGAGCCGACGCGCACGACCGAGAGGACCGGGCCGAAGATCTCGTCGTTGTAGACGGACATGCCGGGCTTCACGTGGTCGAAGAGCGTCGGGCCGAGCCAGAAGCCGTCCGCCGTCGTGTCACCGCTGGTGTCCTCGGCGGCGATCGGGTGCTTGCGGCCGTCCACCGCCAGCTCCGCGCCGTCCGCGACACCGGACTCGACGTAGGAGGTCACCTTGTCGCGGTGCTGGCCGGTGACCAGCGGGCCCATCTCCGAGTCGCCGTTGCAGCCCGGGCCGACCTTCAGGACGGCCATCCGCTGCTTGATCTTCTCGACCAGCTCGTCGCCGATCGGGTCGACGGCGACCAGGACCGAGACGGCCATGCAGCGCTCGCCGGCCGCACCGAAGCCGGCGTTGATCGCGGCGTCGGCGCTCAGGTCGAGGTCGGCGTCGGGCAGGACCAGCATGTGGTTCTTCGCGCCGCCCAGCGCCTGCACCCGCTTGCCGTACCGGGTGCCGGTCTCGTAGACGTAGCGGGCGATCGGGGTGGAGCCGACGAAGCTGACCGACTTGACGTCGGGGTGCTCGAGCAGGCGGTCGACGGCGGCCTTGTCACCGTGCACGACGTTGAAGACGCCGTCCGGCAGCCCGGCCTCCTTCCACATCTGCGCGATGAAGTTCGCCGCGGACGGGTCCTTCTCCGACGGCTTGAGGATCACCGTGTTGCCGGCCGCGATGGCGATCGGGAAGAACCACATCGGCACCATGGCCGGGAAGTTGAACGGCGAGATGATGGCCACCGGCCCGAGCGGCTGGCGGATCGAGTAGACGTCGATGCCGGTGGAGGCCTGCTCGGTGAAGCCGCCCTTGATCAGCTGCGGGATGCCGCAGGCGTACTCCACGACCTCCTGGCCGCGGGCCAACTCGCCCAGCGCGTCCGAGTGCACCTTGCCGTGCTCGGAGACGATGATCGAGGCCAGCTCGTCCTTGCGGGCGTTGAACAGCTCGCGGAAGTTGAAGAGCACGGCGGTGCGCTTGGCGATCGAGGCGTGCCGCCACTCCCCGAAGGCGGCGGACGCGGCGGCGACCGCCTGGTCGACCTCGGCGATCTCCGCGAAGTCCACCTGGCCGGCCACTCGTCCGGTGGCCGGGTCGAAGATGTCGCCACGGCGGGGAGCGACACCGGCGGTCGGTACCGGGGCGCCGTCGATCCAGTGGATGACGTGCTTCGTCAGCTCGATCGGGCTCTCAGTGGGCTTGCTCAAGGTCGTCTGCCTCCAAGTCACGGGCGGCTCACCTGCCGCCGGACCCTTGTGCGGGCACCGTCCGGGGTGTGGCCGGACGAGGGGATCACGGGGCTACCGCGCTCATGCTCCAGTCTGGTCGCCCGACCCCGCCCGCTCAACGAGCACACTGACGGGGATACCCCATTCGGCCTTACACCCCGTCGGCCGGCGGCCCCGGGGGCCGTCCCAGCAGGCTCCCCGCACCTCACGGGTGCTCGACCGGGCCGCCGAGGCGACCGGCCGCCTCGTGCAGGGCGAGCTCCAGCACCACGGGGTCGGTGAGCCGGCCCGAGCCGTCCGGCGCCAGCAGCCAGCGCAGCCCCGGGCCGCGGCGCTCGGGGTGCGGCACGGCCACCCAGGACCCGGCGCCCGCGCCGCGGACGCCGGTGCCGACCCAGTGCGCGGCGGTACCGGCCGGCACGAGGAAGCCGAGGCTGTCGTCGCCCGGGTCCCAGAGCACCGGCCCGCCCCGGGGCAGCCGCTCCATCACCTGCAGGGCCGGCCGGCCCAGGCTCCCGGGGACGAGCAGGACGTCCCACAGCCGGCCCGCCGGCAGCAGGGTCACGCCGGCGCCCGAGCGCTGCCACTCGCGCCGGCAGGCGTCCGGGTCGGGGGCGGCGGCGGCCAGCCAGGCCACCGCCCTGGTGGGTCCGGTGCTCTGCACGGTCCGTCCTCCACTCGTCTCGCGCGGCGGGCGTCGCCCGCCGCCGTCCTGAGAGAGAGGAGCCGGCCGGCGCCCTCTTACACACTTCGCCGCCACCCGTCGGAGCGCTTCGCGGCCCGCCGGCCGCCGCGCGTCAGCCGCGGTCGCCGAACACCGTGCGGTGCCAGTCCTTGCGGGCCACCGCCGTGGTGTCGAACATGACGTGCTTGAGCTGGGTGTACTCGTCCATCGAGTACTGGGACATGTCCTTGCCGTAGCCGGAGGACTTGTAGCCGCCGTGCGGCATCTCGCTGATGATCGGGATGTGGTCGTTGACCCAGACGCAGCCGGCCGCGATCTCCCGGGTGGCGCGCAGCGAGCGGTGCACGTCCCGGGTCCAGGCCGAGGCGGCCAGGCCGTAGGGGGTGTCGTTGGCCAGCCGCAGGCCCTCGTCGTCGCTGTCGAAGGGCAGCACCACCAGCACCGGACCGAAGATCTCGCCCTGCACCACCTCGCTGTCCTGGGCCGCACCGGTGATCAGCGTGGGCAGGTAGTAGGCGCCGCGGGTCAGGTCGGTGCCGTCGTGACCGGTGCTTCCGGTGGCGCCGCCGGTGACCACGGTGGCCCCGTAGCCGCGGGCCCGCTCGACGAAGCCGGCCACCCGGTCGCGGTGGGTGTAGGAGACCAGCGGGCCCAGGTCGGTCCGCGGGTTGCGCGGGTCGCCCAGCCGGACGCTCGCGTACAGCTCCGCGACCCCGGCCACGAAGGCGTCGTAGAGCGGCCGCTGGACGTAGGCGCGGGTGGCGGCTGTGCAGTCCTGGCCGCTGTTGATCAGCGAGGCGGCCACCGCGCCGTGCACGGCGGCGTCCAGGTCGGCGTCGTCGAAGACCACGAACGGCGCCTTGCCGCCCAGTTCCAGGTGGGTGCGCTTGACGGTGGCGGTGGCGACCTCGGCGACCCGCTTGCCGACCGGGGTGGAGCCGGTGAAGGAGACCATGGCGACGTCGGGGTGCCCCACCAGGTGCTCGCCGGCGCTCCGCCCGGCACCGGTGATCACGTTGACCACGCCGTCCGGCACGCCGGCCAGGGTGCAGGCCCGGGCGAACATCACCGAGGTGAGCGGGGTCAGCTCGGCGGGCTTGAGGACGATCGTGTTGCCCGCCGCGATGGCCGGCAGGATCTTCCAGGCCGCCATCTGCAGGGGGTAGTTCCACGGCGAGATCGAGCCGACCACGCCGATCGCCTCACGCCGCACGTAGGACGTGTGGTCGGCCGAGTACTCGCCGGCCGCCTTGCCCTCCAGGTTGCGGGCCGCCCCCGCGAAGAAGGCGGTGTTGTCGATCGTGCCGGGCACGTCGAACTCGGTGGAGAGCCGGATCGGCTTCCCGGTCTGGGCGGTCTCCACCGCCGCGAAGTCCTCGGCGTGCTCGGTCAGGATCGCGCTCAGCCGCAGCAGCACCTCGCTGCGCTCGCCGGGGGTGGCCCGCGACCAGCCCGGCAGCGCGGTCCGCGCGGCCGCGACGGCGGCGTCGACATCCTCGGTGGAGGCGAGCCGCACCCGCTGGACCGTGCTCCCGTCAGCCGGGTTGACGACGTCGAAGGGCTCGAAGCCGCTGCCACCGGTCAGCTTGCCGTCGATGTACTGGGCGCCGTCCTCGAAACTGCTCAGGTCCATGGATGCCACGGGCTGGTTCTCCTCCATATGTCCATTCCACCTGCTCGGAACCGCCGACGATGCCCGCTGGCCGAGGAACCGGGCAAGGCTCACTCCGACAGCCGAGCCGGCAAGGGCCTTACAGAGTGCCAGGGCCCCGGGAGGGCAACAGGTCGTCATGGGGCTGCATGATTCACCTGACACCCTGCTCCCCTGGCTGTCCGCCCCGCCGATCAGGAGGCCCACCGTGCTGCCCACCGTCGCCCGTGTACTCGATCTCGACGTGATGCGCCGTGGCCTGCCGCAGGTCGTGGCGGGCGGCGACCGGCTGGAACGGCCGGTGCGCTGGGTGCACGTGAGCGAGCTGCCGGACGTGGCCGGCGTGCTGCAGGGCGGCGAGCTGGTGCTGACCACCGGCATCGCGCTGCCGGAGGACCGCGAGGGGCTGGCCCGCTACGTCCGCGAGCTGGTGGAGGTCGGCGCGGTCGGCCTGGTGGTGGAGTTCGGCCGGCGCTACTTCGACTCGCTGCCGCGCGCCCTGGTGCACGCCGCCGAGCAGCGCGGCCTGCCGCTGATCGTGCTCCGCCGCGAGCTGCGCTTCGTCGCGGTGACCGAGGCGGTGCACGCCCTGGTGGTGAACGCGCAGCTGGAGCAGCTGCGGGCCTCGGAGGCCGTGCACCAGGTCTTCAACGAGCTGGCCGTCGAGGGCGCCGAGCCGGGCGAGGTGCTGCGGCAGATCGCCCGGATGGCGGGGGCCCCGGTCGTCCTGGAGAACCTCAGCCACCAGGTGCTGGCGCACGATCCGGCCGGCCGCACCGAGGACGAGCTGCTGGACCAGTGGGAGCGCCGCTCGCGGGCGGTGCGCCCGCCGGGGCGCACCGGGCACGACCCGCGCAGCGGCTGGCTGGTGACCACGGTGGGGGCGCGCGGCGAGGACTGGGGGCGCCTGGTGCTGGTCGACGAGCCCGGTGAGCTGCCGGACCAGGCCGCCCACCCGTGCCAGATGCTGCTGGAGCGCGGCGCGGCGACCCTGGCGCTGAACCGGCTGCTGGTGCGCGACCGCGAGAGCCTGGAGCGGCAGACCCACCGCACCCTGCTGTCGGGCATCCTGACCCACGCCCTGACGGTCAGTGAGGTCGCGCTGCGCGCCCAGGCCCTGGGCGTGCCGCTGGAGAGCCGGCGGCTGGTCGGGGTGGTGCTGCGCCGCCGGGGCGGGGCGCTGCCGGCGGCGTTGGAGGCGCAGGCCCGGCTGCGCGACTTCACCGAACTGGCGGCCACCGCCGCCCGCGCCAGCCGGCTCTCGGCGCTGGTCGGCGCGCTCGACGACGAGGGCGTGGGCCTGCTGATCGCGCTGGGCTCGCAGCAGGAGGAGCACGCGGCGCTGGAGGCCTTCGCGGCGGCGCTGCGCCGGCTGGCCGCCGACAGCGGCAAGGAGCACCTGGAGCCGGTGGTGGCGGTCGGCTCCTCGGTGGGTTCGGTGCGCGACGCCCGGCGCACCCTGATGGAGGCCACCCAGGTGGCGGACGCGGCCCTGCACGACGCACCGGGCACCCGGGCGGCCGCGTACTACCGGCTGCCGGACGTGCGGCTGCGCGGGCTGCTGCACCTGCTGCGCGACGACGCCCGGCTGCAGACCTACGTGGAACGGGAGCTGGGCCCGCTGCTGGCGCACGACGCCGAGCAGGGCTCGCAGCTGGTGCAGCTGCTGCGGGTCTACCTGGAGCAGGGCCGCAACAAGTCGGCCGCGGCGGATGCGGCGCACCTGTCGCGGCCGAGCTTCTACGACCGGCTCCGCAAGGTCGAGCGGATCCTGGCGGTGGACCTGGACCAGGTGGAGTCCTGCCTGTCGCTGCACGTGGCCCTGCTGGCGCTGGACGCGGTCCGGCGCTGACCGGACCGGCGCCTCGTCGGCAGCCGGTCCCGGTCGGCGCCGGTGGGGGGCGGGAGCGGTCAGACGGTGTGCGCGTCGGCCAGGGTGAGCGCCTCGTCGAGCACGGCGAGGCCGGTGCGGGCCTCCTCCTCGCTGACGGTGCACGGCGGCACCACGTGGAAGCGGTTCATGTTGGTGAACGGCCACAGCCCGCGCTTCTTGCACGCGGCCGCCAGCTCGGCGATCGGCGCGCCCGCGGCGCCGGCCGCGTTGTAGGGCACCAGCGGCTCGCGGGTGGCCCGGTCGCGGACCAGGTCCAGCGCCCAGAAGACGCCGAGCCCGCGCACCTCGCCCACCGAGGGGTGACGCTCCGCCAGCTCCCGCAGGCCCGGGCCGAGCACCGTCTCACCGATGTGCCGGGCGTGCTCGACGATGCCCTCCTCGGCCATCGCGGTGATGGTCGCCACCGCGGAGGCGCAGGCCAGCGGGTGGCCGGAGTAGGTGAGGCCGCCGGGGAAGGGGCGCTCGGCGAAGGTCGCGGCGATCTCGGCGCTGATCGCCACTCCGCCCAGCGGCACGTAGCCGGAGTTCACGCCCTTGGCGAAGGTGAGCAGGTCCGGGGTGACGTTCCAGTGGTCGGCGGCGAACCAGGCGCCGGTGCGGCCGAAGCCGGCCATCACCTCGTCCAGGATGAAGACGATCCCGTAGCGGTCGCAGATCTCCCGCACGCCGGCCAGGTAGCCGGGCGGCGGGACCAGGATGCCGGCGGTGCCGACCACGGTCTCCAGGATGATCGCGGCGATCGTCTGCGGGCCCTCGAAGGCGATCGTCTGCTCGAGGTGGGCCAGCGCCCGCTCGCACTCCTGCGCCTCGTTCTCGGCGTGGAAGGAGGAGCGGTAGGTGTAGGGGCCCCAGAAGTGCACGACGCCGGAGGTGCCGGTCTCGCTGGGCCAGCGGCGCGGGTCGCCGGTCAGGGCGATCGCGTTGGCGGTGGCTCCGTGGTACGAGCGGTAGGTGGACATGATCTTCTGACGGCCGGTGTGCAGCCGGGCCATCCGGATCGCGTTCTCGTTGGCCTCGGCGCCGCCGTTGGTGAAGAAGATCTTGTCGAGGTCCCCGGGGGTGCGCTCGGCGATCAGTCGGGCCGCCTCGCTGCGCGCCTCGACGGCGAAGCCCGGCGCCAGGGTGCAGAGCCTGCCGGCCTGCTCCTGGATCGCGGCGACCACCTTGGGGTGCTGGTGGCCGATGTTGGTGTTCACCAGCTGCGAGGAGAAGTCGAGGTAGCGGTTGCCCTCGTAGTCCCAGAAGTACGAGCCCTCGGCGCCGGCCACCGCGAGGGGGTCGATCAGGGCCTGGGCGGACCACGAGTGGAAGACGTGCGCGCGGTCGGCGGCCTTGACGGCCTGCCCGGCGGCGGGATCGGCAGTGGGGATGCTCATGCCGTCAGCGTAGGCAAGGGGCCCGCTGACGTGCAGCGTCATCTTGTCAGGCGGTCACCGCCAACGCCGACAGCCTGCAAAGGGACGGGCCCGGGAGGTGTCCCCCCGGGCCCGTCCCCCGTGTTCCACGGGTGGATCGCGGTGCGTCAGATCGCGGTGCGTCAGATCGCGGTCATGACGTGCTTGATCCGGGTGTAGTCCTCGAAGCCGTAGGAGGAGAGGTCCTTGCCGTAGCCGGACTTCTTGAACCCGCCGTGCGGCATCTCGGCGACCAGCGGGATGTGGGTGTTGATCCAGACGCAGCCGAAGTCCAGCCGGCGCGACATCCGCATGGCGCGGGCGTGGTCCTTGGTCCAGACGGAGGAGGCCAGCGCGAACTCCACCCCGTTGGCGTAACCGACGGCCTGGTCCTCGTCGGTGAACCTCTGCACGGTGATGACCGGGCCGAAGACCTCGTTCTGGATGATCTCGTCGTCCTGCTGCAGCCCGGAGACCACGGTGGGGGCGTAGAAGTAGCCGACCTCGCCGACCCGGTGGCCACCGGCCTCAACCTTGGCGTGCCCGGGCAGGCGGTCGATGAAGCCGGTCACCTGGGCGAGCTGGTTGGCGTTGTTCAGCGGGCCGTAGAGCACGTCCTCCTCGTCCACCCCGCCGGTCTTCGTCTCGGCCGCGGCCTTGGCCAGCGCGGTGACGAAGGCGTCGTGGATCGACTCGTGCACCAGCACGCGGGTGGCGGCGGTGCAGTCCTGGCCGGCGTTGAAGAAGCCCGCCACCGAGATGCCCTCGACGGCCTCGGCGATGTCGGCGTCCTCGAAGACCACGACCGGGGCCTTGCCGCCGAGCTCGAGGTGCACCCGCTTGACGTCCTTGGCGGCGCTGGCCGCCACCTGGATGCCGGCCCGCACCGAGCCGGTGATGGAGGCCATCGCCGGGGTGGCGTGCTCGACCATCAGGCGGCCGCTCTCGCGGTCACCGCAGATCACGTTGAAGACGCCGGCCGGCAGTTCGAGCTCGGCCAGGACGCCGCCGACGATCTCGGCGAGCAGCACGGTGGAGGCCGGGGTGGTGTCGGAGGGCTTGAGCACCACGGTGTTGCCGGCCGCGATCGCCGGGGCGAACTTCCAGACGGCCATCATCATCGGGTAGTTCCACGGCGCGACCTGGGCGCAGACGCCGACCGGCTCGCGCCGGACGATCGAGGTCATGCCCTCCATGTACTCGCCCGCGGCCTTGCCCTCGAGCAGGCGGGCGGCGCCGGCGAAGAAGCGGATCTGGTCGGCCATCGGGCCGATCTCCTCGGAGCGGGTCAGCCCGCGCGGCTTGCCGGTGTTGCGACACTCGGCGTCCACCAGCTCGTCGGCCCGTGCCTCGACCGCGTCGGCGATCTTCAGCAGCAGCTTCTGCCGGGTGGAGGGGGTGGCGTCGCGCCAGGTCTCGAAGGCGGCGGCGGCCGAGGCCATCGCGGCGTCGACGTCGGCCGCGCCCGACAGCGGGGAGGTCGCGTACGCCTGGCCGGTGGTCGGGTCGACCACCTCCAGCGTGCGGCCGTCCGCCGCGTCGACGAACTCGCCGTTGATGTAGTTGCGCAGCGTACGAAGGTCGCTCACGACTCTCTCCTCGGGTTGCGGTCGGCGCGAGGGCGGCCGATCCGTCGTGGGGCGGTGCCGGTGGACCGGGTGGGCGATCCGGACCGAAGTCCGGTAGGACGCCGGGTGATCGGAGTCCGGTGGCCCGCCGGAAGGCGCGATGGTCCACTGGTGGGGAGCGTACGCCCCAGCGGGACGCGCGCGCGTGACTCCGCCAGGGTAGCCCCTCTCTTGCCGTTATCGGCAGACCCCTGTCTCTCGCACAATGAAATCCGCATCGATTTCGGATCATCACGACGAAATCAGTAGCACCGGCACTTGCGAACACTCCTGCGATCGGGCACAGTGGCCGCGTGGCCAACCGCGATCGGAACAGCAGCGTTCCTCTCGACTCCGTCTCCAAGGCGATCATCGAGCAGCTGCAGGAGGACGGCCGCCGCGCGTACGCGACCATCGGCAAGGCCGTCGGCCTCTCCGAGGCCGCGGTCCGGCAGCGGGTCCAGAAGCTGCTCGACCAGGGCGTGATGCAGATCGTCGCCGTCACCGACCCGCTCACCGTCGGGTTCAGCCGGCAGGCGATGGTCGGCATCACGGCCGAAGGTGACATCGAGCCCATCGCCGACGCACTGGCCGCCATGGACGAGGTCGACTACGTGGTCTGCACCGCGGGCTCGTTCGACCTGCTGGCCGAGCTGGTGTGCGAGGACGACGAGCACCTGCTGGAAATGATCAACAAGCGAATCCGTGCGCTTCCCGGCGTGCGGAGGACCGAGAGCTTCGTTTACCTGAAGCTCCGGAAACAGACCTACACCTGGGGCACCCGATGACCGCCGACCCGGCACCGAAGGACCTTTCGAAGACCGCCTACGACCACCTGTGGATGCACTTCACCCGCATGTCGTCGTACGAGAAGTCCCCCGTCCCCACCATCGTCAAGGGCGAGGGCACCTACATCTGGGACTCCAACGGCAAGAAGTACCTCGACGGGCTCGCCGGCCTGTTCGTGGTGCAGGCCGGCCACGGCCGCGAGGAGCTGGCCGAGGCCGCTGCCAAGCAGGCCAAGGAGCTCGCCTTCTTCCCCGTCTGGAGCTACGCCCACCCCAAGGCCGTCGAGCTGGCCGAGCGGCTGGCCAACTACGCGCCGGGCGACCTGAACAAGGTCTTCTTCTCCACCGGTGGTGGCGAGGCCGTCGAGACCGCCTGGAAGCTCGCCAAGCAGTACTTCAAGCTGACCGGCAAGCCGACCAAGTACAAGGTCATCTCCCGCGCGGTCGCCTACCACGGCACTCCGCAGGGCGCCCTGTCCATCACCGGCCTGCCGGGTCTCAAGGCCCCGTTCGAGCCGCTGGTGCCGGGCACCCACAAGGCCCCGAACACCAACATCTACCGCGCCCCGGCCTTCCTCCAGGGCCCCGACGGCACGGTGGACCCGGAGGCCTACGGCCGCTGGTGCGCGGACGAGATCGAGGTCGCCATCCTCAACGAGGGCGCCGAGACCGTGGCCGCCGTCTTCGTCGAGCCGGTGCAGAACGCCGGCGGCTGCTTCCCGCCGCCGCCCGGGTACTTCCAGCGCCTGCGCGAGATCTGCGACCGGCACGACGTGCTGCTCGTCTCGGACGAGGTCATCTGCGCCTTCGGCCGCCTGGGCACCATGTTCGGCGCCGACAAGTTCGGCTACCAGCCCGACATGATCACCTGCGCCAAGGGCATGACCTCGGGCTACTCCCCGATCGGCGCCACCATCATCTCGGACCGCCTGGCGGAGCCGTTCTACAAGGGTGACAACACCTTCCTGCACGGCTACACCTTCGGTGGCCACCCGGTCTCCTCCGCGGTGGCGCTGGCCAACCTCGACATCTTCGAGCGCGAGGGCCTCAACCAGAAGGTCCTCGACAACGAGGCCAACTTCCTGGGCACCCTGGACAAGCTGCGCGACCTGCCGATCGTCGGCGACGTGCGCGGCAACGGGTACTTCTACGGCATCGAGCTCGTCAAGGACAAGGTCACCAAGGAGTCGTTCAACGACGACGAGGTGGAGCGCGTGCTCTACGGCTTCCTGTCGAAGGCCCTCTTCGACAACGGCCTGTACTGCCGCGCCGACGACCGTGGCGACCCGGTCATCCAGCTGGCCCCGCCGCTGATCTCCGACCAGTCGACCTTCGACGAGATCGAGCAGATCCTGCGGACCAGCCTGACCGACGCGTGGGCGAAGATCTGACCGGCTGACCCATCGGCTTTCCGTCCCACCCTCCGCCGCAGGGCGGTCCCACCGGCCTTCTCCTCAGAGGCCGCCGGGGCCGCCCTGCGGCGTTGGCGCCCACCGGCGCACCGGCGCCGCCGCGGGATCACCGATCTTCGCTCAGCCAGGCTGATCTTCTGATGGTTCGTCCGGGTTTGTGGAGCCCGAACGTGGTGTGCCGCAACCGCAACGCGACCTTGTCGTTCTAATCTGACGACTGTCATCAGCTGCACCCGTGCAGAGCCCACCCAGGACCGGCGGAGGAACTCATGTCAGCGGCCCCGCCTGACAACGACGTGCTGTGGGCCCGGGGGATCGTCAAGTCCCACCACGGCACCCCGGCGCTGCGCGACGTCTCGATCGCCGTGCGCGAGGGCGAGGTGCTCGCCGTCACCGGTCCGCGCGGCTGCGGCAAGTCCACCCTGCTCGGCTGCCTCAGCGCGCTGCTGCCGGTGGACTCCGGCGAGGTCTGGTTCAACAGCCAGCCCGTGCACACCCTGAGCCGGGCCGGCCGGGAGAAGCTGCGCCGCGACCGGTTCGGCTTCGTCGGCTCCGAGCCGCAGCTGGTACCGGAGCTGACGGCCCGGGAGAACGTCGCCCTGCCGCTGCTGCTGGCCGGGGCCGGCCACCGGGCCGCCTACAGCGCCGCCGACGACTGGCTGGAGCGCCTGGACGTCACCGACTGCGCCCGGCGCCGCTCGGTGGAGCTGCTGCAGAGCCAGCGCCAGCGGATCGCGGTGGCACGGGCGCTGGCCCCGCTCCCCCGGGTGGTCTTCGCCGACGACCCGACCGCGCCGCTGCACCGCGAGACCCAGGACCAGGTGCTGCGGATACTGACCAGCGCGGCCCGCTCCCACCGCCTCACCCTGGTGCTGGCCACCCACGACCCCGAGCTCGCCCGCTTCGCGGACCGGACGGTGGCGCTGGTCGACGGCCGCACCCCGGCCCCGGCCGCACCCGTGCGGCGCACCGCGGCCGTACCCGCCGCGCACTGAAGGAAATCCAGGTGTTCTATCTCCGGCTGGCCAGGGGGTACCGGGTCGTCGACCTGGGCCGCTGGCTGCTCACCGCCACCGCGGCGGCCATGGTCGCCGCCTTCCTGCTGCGGGCCCTGGGCCGGGCACTGAGCGACCCGCCCGGCCACGGCACCGCGCTGGAGCGACTGTTCTGGTGCCTGCCGCCGCTGCTGGCGATCGCCTGGTTCGCGGCCGTGGCGGCCCGCGCGCTGCCCGCCCAGCGGCCCGAGCGGATGGCCGGGCTGACCGCCGCCGGCGCCGGCCCCGCCCGGATCCGGCTGCTGATCGCCGGCGAGATCGCCCTCGCCTGCACCGCCGGCGGGCTGGTCACCCTGCTGGTCTTCCTGGTGCTGCGCAACGACATCGCCTCCGGCTCGCTCGCCCCCGAGCTGGGCATGGGCGTGCCGCTGCCGCTCGCCGCCCCGGTGGCCCTGCTGGCCCTGCTGCCGCTCACCGGCGGTCTCGCCGCGGCGCTGGCCCTGCCGGCCCGCGAGGCACTGCCGGGCACACCGGAGCCGGTGCGGGCGCGGCGCTTCGGGGTCCTGCGCGGCACGGCGGCCGGCCTGCTCGCCCTCGGCGGCACCCTGACCGAGCTCTACGCGCTGCGACCGGACGCGGCCGGCGACCCCCGCCCGCTGGCGCTGCCCGCCGACCTCGGCCACACCAGCGCCGTCCTGCTGGCCGGCTGGGCAGCCGCCGCACTGGGTCTGGCCCTGCTCACCGGGCCGCTGCTGGCCTGCGCCGGCCGGCTGCTGGCGCTGGGCTGGCCGGGCGCCCGGCGGCTGCTGGCCGGCCGGGGGCTGACGGGCATGGCGCGCCGGCTCAGCGCGCCGCTGGCCGTGCTGGCCTTCACGGTCGCGGTGGTGCTGACCTCGGTGCGGCACTGGGTGGCCCCGGGAGCGGCCGGCACCGGGCCGGTACCCGCCACCGAGGCGCTGCTGATCACCGGCTGCGCCGTCGCGGCGGCGCTGGCCCGGCTCACCGAGCTCCGCGCCACCCGGCGCTCCGTCGGCTTCGGGCTGCTGCGGCTCGGCGCCTCGCCGCGACTGCTCTTCGGCGCCGCCTTCCTGCGCTGGGCGGTCGGCGGCACCGTGCTGCTCCTCACCGGCGGGCTCACCGCGGCCCTGGCGGCCGGGATCCTGACCTGACGGACTCCCCGGTCGGGCCTGGCGACGAACCCTGACGGGCCGCCGGGAGGGCGTGGACGGGCCCGCCCGCACCGGCGGACGGGCCCGGACGGCTCAGCCCGCGGCGGCCAGCTGCCCGCAGGCCCCGTCGATCTCCTGGCCGCGGGTGTCGCGGACGGTGGTCGGCACGCCGTGCGACTCCAGTCGGCGCACGAACTCCCGCTCGTCCTCGGGACGCGAGGCGGTCCACTTGGAGCCGGGCGTCGGGTTCAGCGGGATCAGGTTGACGTGCACCCGGTGGTTGCGGATCAGCCGGCCGAGCAGGTCGGCACGCCAGGCCTGGTCGTTGATGTCCTTGATCAGCGCGTACTCGATGGAGATCCGCCGGCCCGACTTCTCGGCGTAGTTCCAGGCGGCGTCCAGCACCTCGGCGACCTTCCACCGGGTGTTCACCGGCACCAGCTCGTCGCGCAGCTCGTCGTCGGGGGCGTGCAGCGACAGCGCCAGCCGGCAGCTCAGGCCCTCGTCCGCCAGCCGGTTCATGGCCGGCACCAGGCCGACCGTGGAGACCGTGATGCCACGCTGGGAGAGGCCGAAGCCGTCCGGCGCCGGGTCGGTCAGGCGGCGGATCGAGGCCAGCACGCGGTTGTAGTTCGCCAGCGGCTCGCCCATCCCCATGAAGACCACGTTGCTCAGCCGCGCCTCGCCGCCGGGGATCTCACCGGCCTTGAGCGCACGCATCCCGGCGGCGATCTGCTCGACGATCTCGGCGGTCGAGAGGTTGCGGGTCAGCCCGGCCTGGCCGGTGGCGCAGAAGGGGCAGTTCATGCCGCAGCCGGCCTGCGAGCTGATGCACATCGTCACCCGGTCGGGGTAGCGCATCAGCACGGACTCGACGAGGGTGCCGTCGAAGAGCTTCCAGAGCGTCTTGCGGGTGGTGTCCTCGTCGCACGAGACGTGCCGCACCACCGACATCAGGTCGGGCAGCAGCTCGGTGGCCAGCTTCTCGCGGCCCGCCGCCGGGATGTCCGTCCAGGAGGCCGGGTCGTCGGAGAGCCGGCCGAAGTAGTGGTTGGACAGCTGCTTGGCGCGGAACGGCTGCTCGCCCAGCTCGGCGACGGCCGCCTTGCGCTCGGCGGGACTGAGGTCGGCGAGGTGTCGCGGGGGCTTGGCACCTCGCGGCGCGACAAAGGTGAGTTCTCCGGGTACAGGCATGGTTCATCCAGTGTCGCAGATGCGTCGAGCCCCGGACGCCGGGCGTCCGGGGCTCGCGGGGCGGTGCCGGCTCAGCTGCCGACGAACGCCGCCAGCAGCAGCCAGACCACCGGGGCGGTCGGCAGCAGCGAGTCCAGCCGGTCCATGATCCCGCCGTGGCCGGGCAGCAGGGTCCCCATGTCCTTGATGCCCAGGTCACGCTTGATCATCGACTCGACGAGGTCGCCGAGGGTGGCGATGACCGCCGCGCAGCCGCCCAGGATCAGACCCTGCCACCAGTGCCCGTCGTCGATGATCCACTGCATCAGCAGGGCCCCGGCGAGCATCGACAGGCCGATCCCGCCGGCCAGGCCCTCGCGGGTCTTGCCCGGGCTGATCGTCGGGGCGAGCTTGGTGCGGCCGAACTTGTAGCCCACCGCGTAGGCGCCGGTGTCACTGCAGATGGTGACCACCAGGAAGAGCACGATCCGCTGCGGACCGTCGTGCGCGGCGAGCATCAGCGCCACGAAGCTCGCCAGGAACGGGACGTAGAAGGCCGTGAAGACGCCCGTCGTTATGTCCCGCAGGTAGTTCTCCGGCGGCGTGCTCATCCGCAGGATCATCAGCGCCAGCGCGGTCAGCGCCAGCGCCGCCGCGGCGCCCTGCGGACCGATCCAGTAAGCGGTGGTCAGCATCGCCACGCCGCCCAGCAGGAGCGGCAGTTGCGGGACGGTGATGCCCTTGCGCTCGGCCAGCCGGCTGGTCAGCTCCCAGCTGCCCACCGAGATCGCGGCCAGGACGACGGCCAGGAAGAGCACCTTCACCACGAGGAGGGAGGCGATGATCACCACGCCGAGGCCGACACCCACCCCTATCGCCGCGGGAAGGTTGCGGCCGCCGCGCTGTTTGCGGGGCTGCTGCGGCTCGGGCTGGGCCACCGGTGTCTCCTGCCCTGGTGGTCGGGACCCCCGGTCCGCCACCAGTTGGTGCGGCGTCTCGGGGGTCAGCGGGGATGTGCCCCTAGAGCCTGGGGCGTTCGGGGCGTCGTTCATCAGACTTCGAGGAGCTCGGCTTCCTTGTGCTTGAGCAGCTCGTCCACCTGCGTGACGTACCGCGCGGTGGTGTCGTCGAGCTCCTTCTCGGCGCGACGGCCCTCGTCCTCACCGATGTCGCCGTCCTTGACCGCCTTGTCCAGGGCGTCCTTGGCCTTGCGGCGGATGGTGCGGATCGAGATCTTGGCGTCCTCGCCCTTGCCGCGGGCGACCTTGATGTACTCCTTGCGGCGCTCCTCCGTCAGCTGCGGGAACGTCACCCGGATGATGGAGCCGTCGTTGGACGGGTTGACGCCCAGGTCGGAGTCGCGGATCGCCTGCTCGATGTTGCGCAGCGCGCTCTTGTCGAACGGCGTGATGACCGCCATCCGCGGCTCCGGAACGGAGAACGAGGCGAGCTGGTTGATCGGCGTCGGAGCGTCGTAGTACATCGCGACGATCTTGTTGAACATCGCCGGGTGGGCCCGGCCGGTGCGGATGGCGGCGAAGTCGTCCTTGGCGACCGCGACGGCCTTCTCCATCTTCTCCTCGGCCTCGAGAAGGGTCTCTTCGATCACAGTCTGCTCCCTGTCCGGTTGCCTCGTGGCGTACTGAAATGCCCCGCCGTCCCGCGGGGCTCGGCTGATTGCTGCTCAGGCCCGGACGGAATCCTGGCTGATGAGTGTGCCGATCTTCTCACTCTTCACCGCGCGGGCGATATTGCCCTCCGCGAGCAGCTCGAAGACCAGGATCGGCAGGCCGTTGTCCTTGCACAGCGTGATCGCGGTCAGGTCGGCGACCTTGAGGTCGCGCGCGATCACCTCGGCGTACTCCAGTGCGTCGAACCGCACCGCGTCCGGGTTGGTCTTGGGGTCGGAGTCGTAGACGCCGTCCACGCCGTTCTTGCCCATCAGCAGCACCTCGGCGTGGATCTCCAGGGCGCGCTGCACGGCGGTGGTGTCGGTGGAGAAGTAGGGCATGCCCATCCCCGCGCCGAAGATCACCACGCGGCCCTTCTCCAGGTGCCGGATCGCGCGCAGCGGCAGGTACGGCTCGGCGACCTGACCCATCGTGATGGCGGTCTGGACCCGGGTCTCGATCCCTTCCTTCATCAGGAAGTCCTGCAGCGCCAGGCAGTTCATGACCGTGCCGAGCATGCCCATGTAGTCCGAGCGGGCCCGGTCCATGCCGCGGACCTGCAGCTCGGCGCCGCGGAAGAAGTTGCCGCCGCCGATGACCACCGCGACCTCGGTGCCCTGCCGGACCACGGTGGCGATCTCACGGGCGATCTTGTGGACCACGTCGGGATCGACGCCGAGGGCGCCACCGCCGGCGAACGCCTCACCCGACAGCTTGAGCAGAACCCGACGACGCCCGCCCTCCCGCGTGGACTGGGGGGACTCCTGCGTCTCCTGCATGGACTTCTCCTTCTGCACCTGCTGGTTCACAGGGCCGGGTATGCGGAGCCCAGACCTGCACGTACACGCGAGGAGGCCACTGCCGCGGGAACCGGTACGGTGTCCTGCACGGCAATGGCCTCCTCGTCGTTCTGGTGCCGACTCACTGGCTGGCAGTTGCGGCGGCGGTTCCTACCTTAGGCGGGAACCGGGTGAACGTCGCTCAGGCGCCGACGCGGAAGCGGGCGAAGCGCTTGAGGGCGACGCCGTTCTCCTCGAGAACCTTGGCGACGGACTTCTTGTTGTCCTTGGCGAAGGCCTGCTCCAGAACCGCGGACTCCTTGACGAAGCCGGTGACGCGACCCTCGACGATCTTCGGCAGGGAAGCCTCCGGCTTGCCCTCCTCGCGAGCGGTGGCCTCGGCGACGCGGCGCTCGTTCTCCAGCACCTCGGCCGGGATCTCCTCGCGGGAGAGGAACTTCGGCGCGAAGGCGGCGATGTGCTGCGCGACGTCCTTGGCGACGTCGGCGTTCGGCTTGTCCAGCTCGACCAGGACGCCGACCTGCGGCGGGAGGTCGGGGGAGGTGCGGTGCAGGTAGACCGCGACGTAGCCGTCGGCGAACTGGGCGAAACGGTCCAGGACGATCTTCTCGCCCAGGTTGGCGTTGGCCTCGTCCACGAACTGCTGGACGGTCTTGCCGGCCTCGATCTCGGAGGCCAGCGCGGCCTCGAGGTCGGCCGGGGCGGCCTTGGCGATGTGCGCGGCGATCGCGTCGGCGACCGCGACGAACTTCTCGCTCTTGGCGACGAAGTCGGTCTCGCACTTGAGCTCGACCAGGACGCCAGAAGCCGAGTCCTCGGCGATGACGGCGACGACGGCGCCGTTCTCGGCGGTGCGGCCCTCGCGCTTGGCGACGCCCTTCAGGCCCTTGATACGGATGATCTCGAGAGCCTTCTCGACATCGCCCTCGGCCTCGTCGAGCGCCTTCTTGCAGTCCATCATGCCGGCGCCGGTGAGCTCACGGAGCTTCTTGACGTCCGCGGCGGAGATGTTCGCCATGGTGTGAATCTCTTCTCGCGTCTCGCGTGTCTGCGGGGTGGGTGCGCCGGAGCTGGTGGAGCTGTCCCGGCACGTGGAGAGAGGGGCGCCCGCCGGTGGTGACCGACGAGCACCCCTCACTCTCGGTACGTCAGGCCTGCTCGGCCTCGGCGGCCGGAGCCTCGACGACCTCGGCAGCGGCCTCAGCGGCCGGAGCCTCGACGACCTCGGCCTCGGCGGCGGGGGCCTCGGCAGCGGCCTCAGCGGCGGGGGCCTCGTCGGCCGCCTTGTCGCCGGCCAGGAGGTCCTGCTCCCAGTCGGCCAGCGGCTGGTCGGCACCCGGCTCGGCCTTGACGTCGCCCTTGGCGACACCGGCACGGGCCTTGAGGCCCTCGGCGACGGCGTCGGCGATCACACGGGTCAGCAGCGTGACGGAGCGGATCGCGTCGTCGTTGCCCGGGATCTTGTAGTCGACCTCGTCGGGGTCGCAGTTGGTGTCCAGGATGGCGACGACCGGGATGTTGAGCTTCCGGGCCTCACCGACCGCGATGTGCTCCTTCTTGGTGTCCACGATCCAGACGGCGCTGGGCACGCGCTGCATGTCGCGGATACCGCCGAGGGTCTTCTCGAGCTTGGTGTGCTCGCGCTCGAGGACCAGGAGCTCCTTCTTGGTGAGACCGGAACCGGCCACATCCGTGAAGTCGATCTCGCCGAGCTCCTTCATCCGCTGAAGGCGCTTGTAGACGGTCTGGAAGTTGGTCAGCATGCCGCCGAGCCAGCGCTGGTTGACGTAGGGCATGCCCACGCGGCCGGCCTGCTCGGCAATGGCCTCCTGCGCCTGCTTCTTGGTGCCGACGAAGAGGACGCTGCCGCCGTGGGCAACGGTCTCCTTGACGAACTCGAACGCGCGGTCGATGTAGTTCAGCGACTGCAGCAGGTCGATGATGTAGATGCCGTTGCGCTCCGTGATGATGAAGCGGCGCATCTTGGGGTTCCAGCGGCGGGTCTGGTGACCGAAGTGGACGCCGCTTTCCAGCAGCTCCCGCATCGTGACGACGGCCATGGCCGTGCTCCTCGGGTGTTACGCCCGGCTCGTCGTTGCTGCCTGACGGCACTCGGCAACGACCGGGTCAGCTCGGTTGTCCGTGCCGGTCGGGTGACCGTCACGCCTGACGCCCCGACGTGCCGAGCCGACCGGCCCGGGCGGCGGAAACCGCGACGGGCTCGGCTGGACCGAGCGGCACTCGCACCGCGCGACGGTGGCGGACAGGGCCTCGAGGGCACCGGTCCCCTCACGGGATCGCGGGTGGCGGGGCGTGCGAAGTCGACCTGATGGACAGGTCGCGTGTGAAGTGTACGGGAAGCGCCGCGCGACCGGCGACTCTGCGCGGTGGAGCGGCAGCGGGCTGATCACGGATGATCAGCGCCGATCACCCCCGGGCCCGGACGGACGCACCGCCCGTCATCCGTTCGTACGCCTGTGCACTCGTACGGGTGAACGATCTGTCCCCAGGGGCCGGGTTGTCCACAGGAACCGGAAAGGGGCTCGCCCGGGGCGGGCGACCGGGCGGACCCTCTCGGTCATGAGACCACGCCCGTTCCCCCTTCCCGCAGCCGCTCCCGCGGCCACGCCGCCCCACCGGACGACGCCTCCCCGCCGGGCGGCTCCGACCCGCTGCGCGGCGCTGGCGGCCTGCTGGCTGGCCGCCGTGCTGCTCGTCCTCGCCGCGGCCGCGCCGGCCCGGGCCGCACCGCGCGGGTGGGCCCTGCCCGCCGCGGGGTCCGGGCCCGGGCGGGCCTGGCCGATCGGTGGACCGGGCGGAGTGCTGCGCCGCTTCGACGCGCCGCCCGCCCCCTGGGCCGCCGGCCACCGTGGTGTCGACCTGGCCGGTGTGCTTGGCGAGCAGGCCCGCGCCGCGGCGGCGGGCGTCATCGCCTTCTCCGGCACGGTCGCCGGGCGGCCGGTGGTGACGGTCCTCCACCCCGGCACCGGCACTCCCCCACTGCGCACCACCTACCTGCCGGTGGCCGCGACCGTGCAGGTGGGCCGGGCGGTCGCGGCCGGCGAGCCGCTCGGTCCACTGGCAGCGGGCGCCGGGCACTGTGCGGCCGGCTGCCTGCACTGGGGGCTCCTGCGCGGCGACCACTACCTCGACCCGCTCGCCCTGCTCGGCGCCGGGCGGGCCCGCCTGCTGCCGATGCGCGCAGCCGCCACCGGCTCGGTCACCACCGGCGGCGCGGCCACCACTGGCGGCTCGGTCATCGGCACGGGTGCCGCCGCCACCGCGCCCAGTGGTCACCCGGCGGGCGTCGACCCCTGCGGGTCGGGGGCCAGTCCGTGCAGGGCCAGTGCGACGGCCGCGTCCGCGATCCGCCGGCGCTGGTGGGGCGGGGCTCCCTCGGAGCGCCGCACCGCAGCCTCCACGACGCCCTGCAGGAGCGCCGCGGTCAGCCGGGGCTCCTGCTGGCCGAGTTCGTCGAGGGCGCTGACCACCAGGCCCACCAGCTCGGCGTGGGCGGTGCGGATGCGTTCGCGGGCCGCGTCGTCCAGTTCCAGGGCGGGGATGGCGGCCACGGCCCGGTGCCGCGGGTCGCCGGCGAGCGTCAGTTGTCCGCGGATGTAGGCCTCCAGGCGGCTCGCCGCGGTGTCGCAGGCGGCCATCCCGGCCTCGATCTCGGCCGCCCAGAGCGGGAAGTCGACCTCGCAGAGCTGCTCCACGACGTCGGCGCGCGAGCGGAAGTACTCGTAGACCGAGGAGCGGGCCAGCCCGGTCCGCCCGGCCAGCGCGGGGAAGGTGAGGGCCTCCATCCCGCCCTCGGCCAGCAGGGAGCGCGCGGCATCGAGAAGGGCTGCGCGCTGCAGCTGGCGATGCTCGACCAAGGTGGCGGCTCGGATCTTCGGCACCCTGCCACTGTACGGAGCGGCCGGCTCGGCCGGAACGGTGGCACGCGTCCGGGCACGGGTCACGGCCACCGGACGCGGGGCTCAGCGGAGGTCGGACAGCTTCGCCCGCAACTGCAGGACGGACTTCGTGTGGATCTGACTGACCCTGCTCTCGGTGACACCCAGGACCTGGCCGATCTCCGCCAGCGTCAGGCCCTCGTAGTAGTAGAGCGTGACCACCGTCTTCTCGCGCTCGGGGAGCGTGTTGATGGCCCCGGCCAGCAGCTTGCGCAGTTCGCGGTCCTCGGCCACCTCGACCGGGTTGGCGGCTCCGGTGTCCTCCAGGGTGTCCATGAGACTGAGGTGGTCACCGCCCTCGCCACCCGGATGGAGCAGCTCGTCCAGGGCGACCACGTTGGCGAGCGAGAGTTGGCTGAAAATCGCGTGCAGGTCCTCGAGCGCGATGCCCATCTCGGCGGCGACCTCGGGCTCGTGCGGGGTGCGCCGCAGCCGGGCCTCCAACGCCGCGTACGTCCGCTCGACGGCCTTGGCCTTCTGCCGGACCGAGCGCGGGATCCAGTCGAGGGCCCGCAGCTCGTCGATGATCGCCCCGCGGATCCGACTGATCGCATAGGTCTCGAACTTGATCGCCCGGTCGGGGTCGAACTTCTCGATCGCGTCGATCAGACCGAACACACCCGAGGAGACGAAGTCGGCCTGCTCGACGTTGGCGGGCAGGCCCACCCCGACCCGTCCGGCGACGTACTTGACCAGGGGGGAGTAGTGAAGGATCAACTGCTCGCGCAGCTTGGGGTCACCGGTGCTCTTGTAGGACCGCCACAGCGAGTCAAGGGCACTGCGCTGCGCCTCCCGGGGCGCCGCGGGTGTGGCCGCGCCCGGCACGGCGGCGGGGGTGACGGGGTCGCCCGGCGTGGACGCGGGGGCCGCCGGCGCGCCGGTCGTGGGGAGCGGCGGGGCGGGCGCGGATGCCGGGGTGCCGGCGGGGGCAGGTGGAGCAGCGGGGCCGCAGGGACCGGACGTGCCCGTGGGGGCCGGGCTGGGGCCGGGCACGGCGGCCGGCGCGGCGGGGGTCGACGGTCCGGGGGTCGATGGTCCGGGAGTCAGCGCCCCCGGGGTCGGGGCGGCGGGCGCGGCCGAGGTCGGACCGCGGGTGGGTGGGGGCACCGAGACCAGCCCGACCGGCTTGACGGGTCTGACCTTCGCCCCGCGGCCCGCCGGACCCGGCGGTCCGGCGGCGGACGCGGCACCGCCCGCGCGGCTGCGCGGGTACGGCGTCAGCGGCAGGCTCGCGGACGTGGCGCTCGACAGACCGGTCGCCGAGGGCGGCACGGAGGATTGCGCGTCGTTGCCGGAACGCGGTTCGGTACCGGAGCCCCCCAAGGGCCGACCGGCACTGGTCGCCCTGTGTCCGGGAATGTGTGTGGGCATACGTGGGTCTGAGCCGTTCTGCCGAGTCATGTGCTGATAGGGAAGCCATAGCGAGCGTAGCGTGACCAAGTCGCTGCGCTGTGCTACCACCACTCGGCCGTCGCTCGTTCCGGTGGCGTTCACTCCGTAGCGGGAACGCACGCGCCCTGATCGGCGCCTTCGCGCCGGTCGGGACACCGGGAGCGGTCGTCCGGCGCAACCGGGACGCCACCCACGCGGGTGAGCGCCCGAGCCCGGGTCGGCGCTCCACCGGCGTGCGCTGTGACGGCACCGGTCAGGGGATCACCCTCCAGTGCGATCCCACTCGCTGGACGAAGCCCAGCGAGCACAACTCGTAGAGCTGCTTGAGGACACTGTCGGGCGAGAATCCGGTGCGCACGGCCAGCGAGCCGACGCCCGCGCCCGCGTGCCCCGCCGGGATCGCCTCCAGCACCTGGGCGGCCGCCGGGCCCAACAGGTCACGTGGCCGGGCCGCACAGGTGCGCAGCGGCGCGAGGTCTTCGCCGATCGCACCGACCTGCTCCACGATCTCGGCGGCATCGGTGACCAGGGTGGCGCCACCGGAGCGCAGCAGGGCGTGGACGCCCGCGGAGAGCTCGGAGGTGACGGGTCCGCAGACACCCATCGTCTGACGGTTCAGCTCCAGCGCGCGCCGGGCCGTGCTCAACGCACCGCTGCGCAGGGCGGCCTCGACCACCACTGTGCCGCGGGTCAGCGCCGCCAGCACCCGGTTGCGCAGGACGAACCGGAAGCGGTTCGGGTGCTCACCCGGTGGGAGTTCGCTGACGAGCTGGCCCTGCCCGCGGATCCGGCCGATCAGCTCGCTGTTGCCGCGCGGGTAGGCGACGTCCACGCCACAGGCCAGCACGCCCACTGTCATGCCGCCGACCGCCAGCGCGCCCCGGTGGGCCGCCGCGTCAACCCCGTAGGCCGCGCCGGAGAAGACCACCCAGCCGCGCTCGGCGAGTTGGGCGGCGAGCTCGCCCGCGACGTGCGCCCCGTAGGCGGTGCAGGCCCGGGCGCCGACGATCGCCACCGAGCGCAGCGCCAGCAGTCGCAGTGAACCGGTGCCCAGGACCCAGAGCCCGACCGGGGCGGTGGCCGCCAGGTCCGCGAGTTGGCTCGGCCACTCCGGGTCCGAGGGGATCAGGAAGCGCCCGCCCACCGAGCGGATCCGTTCGAGGTCGGCGTGCGGGTCGACGGTCGTGAGGCGCTCGCGCATCGCCGCGAGGCGGGCCTGATCGAGCCTCAGCTCCGGGTGCTCGGCGCCGCCGCGCACCCGCTGGATCAGCGCCCGGGCCGAGCCGGTGAGCAGCCAGCGGCCGATCGCGGGGTTGCCCGGTTCGACGAGCCGGGTGAGCGCGGCGCGGGCCAGGCGTTCCTGCTCGCCCTCGGACGGCCGGGTCAGCGCGGTGCCGAGGTCCAGCACGGTCTGCGTAGCTTCCATGAACTCCTCCGGAGTTGAGCAGGGGTGGTGGGTGAGGGGGCGTCAGGACCGGGCGCCGGGGGCCGGGCCGAGGAGGGCCGTCCCGGTGGGGAAGCCGCGACGCAGCGTCAGTGCGGTGCGCAGCTCGAGTCGGCCCGGCTCGGCGCGCCCGGCCAGGTCGGCGACGGTCCACGCCACCCGCAGCACCCGGTCCAGCCCGCGCGCCGTGAGCAGTCCGCGCTCCATCTCGCGCTCCGCCTCCGCCAGCGCGCCCTCCTCGGGACGCCACCGGGAGCGCAGCTCACGGCCGGGCACCTGCGCGTTGGTGCGCCAGGGCGTCCCCGCCAGGCGCGTCGCGGCCCGCTCCCGCGCGGCCCTGACCCGGGCCGCCACCACCGCGGTGCTCTCGGCCGGACTGTCGCGCTCCAGCAGTTCGGCCCGGGTCACCGGGTCGACCTGGACCCGCAGGTCCACCCGGTCCAACAGCGGCCCCGAGAGCCGCCCCTGGTACCGGCTCACCATGGCCGGCGTGCACTCGCACCCCTCGCCGCGGCGGGAGTAGCGCCCGCAGGGACAGGGGTTGGCCGCCAGGCAGAGCAGGAAACTGGCGGGGAGTCGGAGCGAGCCCGCGGAGCGGGCGATGACCACCTCGCCCGACTCCAGCGGCTGGCGCAGCGCGTCCAGCACCCGGCTGGGGAACTCCGGTGCCTCGCTGTCTTTTCCGAACGTCAGAGTGCGCGTGATGGTCCTGAACTGCGACGATGCGTCGCGTGGGTGTCCGGGACGCGTGCGGCTCTCGAAGTGGTGCGGTCCGACACCCGTCAGTGGTGGAAGAGGAACTTGAGTAGACCAACCTTCTTGACGAGCTCCCACCAGATCTCGCGTGGCAGGCAGTCCTCAAAGCTCCCCGGAACCGGAAGATCACCAGGCAGGATGTCCGCGTTCATGCCGATGTGCGCTTCTGTGTAATCGCTGACCGCGGCACCCAGTGCGCTCGTCGAGACCGGTGCTGAACGGAGGCTGGCCCAGTCGATGTCGACTTCCTCTCCGTCCCGTCGGGCACCGACAGCGACCAGTTCCAGCGGCCCACTCAGGTCCCATGCGGGGGCCCCGGCCCGACGCGCCTCAGCACTTAGCTCTCGCGCGAGCTTGTTCGACTGCCGTTCGCTCCAGAGCATCTGCGGGAAGGCGTACTGCCCTCCTGTGGTCCGCCAGTCCTCGTTGTACTCCGTTCCAGGGGTGAGCGGCAGTCCCCGGTCCCCGTAGTAGTCGTCGGAGCCATAGGCATAACAGCCCGCGAGGAAGAGGTCCCAGAAGTCACCGCTTGAATGGTGCCACCGGCTCCACGCCTCTCCAGCGATCTGGTTCGTGAGATGGCGGTAGCCGCGATAGTCCCAGAACAAGAAGCAGACGTAGCGAACTCCATCGGGCCCCCACGGATCCAATGGGACACGTCTCAGCCGGTGCACAACTTCATTGAGGTCTGGAGCCGGAAGCATGACAGTCCTTCTAGTGGACAGGCGATCCCGAGATCTTCCTCTCGTCTAGGCCAGCCTCGGGGACAAACTCCGGCGTCGCGATCCGCTTAGGTCTGCCCGGGTGAGGAAGCCCCCTGTCCACCTCCTGATTGGCGGGAAGCCTCGAGAACCTGGACTTCGAGGTTGGCGATGCGCTTGTCGGCGAAGCGAAGGTTGGAACGAGCTCCCTCAAGGCGTTCCTGCAGCGTGCGGTGCTCTCGGGTGAGCTGCTGGACGCGATGCTTGAGGGTGGTGTTCTCGGTGGTCAGTGTCTGAATTGACTCGCCGGGGGCCATCTGGTCGAAGTCCCGGATCTGGCCCATGAGCTCGCCGATCCGCTGCCGCTGGGCCAGGACCTCCTTCTGGGCGCGGGTGAGCTCGGCCTCGGCGTTCAGAGCGCGCTCGCGCCAGGTTGCCTCGATCTGGTCGTGCTGCCGCTGGGCCTGGTGGTCGTGGCGGCTGCGGCTGTCAGTGACCGCGTTCTGGACGAGGGCGCGGGCGTCGGCGTTCTCGTAGAGGAACGTGGCGGACACGCCTGCGCGCTGAGCAATGGCGCGGACGGTCAGGCGACCGCGTTCCCGACGGAGCTGGCCGATCGCGGTGGCAACCTGGTCGAGCTTGTCCTGGCTCTGGCGTCGACGGGCCACGATGGCCGCCGCCGTACTCTCAGGTCTCACGCGGCCTCCTCATCGGTCCGGGCGTCGTGGCTGGCGAGCTCCTGGGCGCGGAACGCAGTGGCCCAGATGCGGCCGAAGTAGTCCTGCGGTCGACGCAGGTCCAGGGTGAGGGCCTCGTCGAGGAGGTCGACGGCGGCCAGTGCCTTCTCCAAGCCGTCAATGGCTCGGGCCGTGGGTTCGAAGGCGTCATGGAGGAAGTCGGCAGTGGCGGGGTCGGGGGCTCGTTCGGCGAGCATGCGCCACTGCTCGCGCTTGCGGTGCCAGTAGACGAGGTCGGCGCCGGAGAGGACGAACTTGTCGCAGTTGTGGCAGTCCAGGTTCCAGGGGCAGGCGTCGCCATTGACAACGGGTTGGAAGGTGCAGAACCCGCCTTCGGCCGGCGTCGAGCGCCGGGTGAGGTCGATGGCCAGGGCCTGGGCGTGTTCGCGGGTCATGGGCTCGCCGGAGGACAGCACCAGGCCGGGCTCGGCGGCGCCGGGGCCAGCGACCCAGACGGCGTTGAGCGCGTCGGTCAGCTTCGGGTCGGTGCTGGCGATGTGGATGTAGTGCTCGGCCATGCTGTCGGAGACCTGGCCGAGGTAGCGCTTGACCTGGGAGAGGTTGGCGCCGTTGCGCAGGAGGTTGGTCGCCAGCGTGTGGCGAGCCTGATGCGGAACTGCCCGCCCGATGGCCAGGCTGTTGACCCAGGCGTGGAAGAAGCCATGGAACCAGGCGTAACTGACGCCGTGGAGCATCTGTCGGTTGGCGCTTCTGCGCGGGAACAGTGCGATCCGGGTCCGCTCCAGAGCGGTGGGCGGGCGCCCGAAGCGCTGCTCGAATCGGGCGACCGTCTTGTTCTGGCGTTCGCGAAGCCGCTCGTAGAGCCGCTCGGGGATTCTGATGGCCTCGTCGTAGTTGCCGACCTTGGTTTGGTCGTGCCAGAGGACCGGAAGGTTGTTGAACCGGCCCAGGCAGTCGAGGCGGAGTTCCAGCACCTCTCGGCAGCGGCGTCCGGTGAATACCAGGGTTTCCCATTGGTCACGCAGTCCCCGGTCGTCCGGGTCGTGACCGGCCAGCTGCTGAAGGTTCTCCTCGTTCGCGAGCGCCCGGGCGGCGTCGTCCGCGAAGGGCCGACGGCGCCGGCTGCTTGCGTGACCGTGCGGGATCGCGATGACGAACCCGCGGTCCAGACCGATCCGCTCAACGTCTCCAGTGTCGAGCCGGTCGCGCAGGACCCGCCGGGCGGCGCCCAGGTTCCGGGCGACGCTGTCCTTGTTCAACGTCACGGGCTCTCCGCCGCGACCTCGGCGAAGTCCCCGGCCGGTCGTGTAGATGCCCAGGGAGGGGAGCCCCTTCTCCCCGCGGTGGCGGTGGTCCGCGACGTAGTCGGTCATGTGGTCGGCCGTCAGGACAGTTGGGTCGTGGCCCCCGCCCGGCGCCCGGGCCTCGAGGAATGCGGACAGCTCGACCATGCCTCGCCGCACCTCGTCGATCGGGTTGCGGCTGCGGCCCGGGCTCGTGGACAGCCGCGCGGCGAGGAAGTCCCAGAGCATGTCGCGAAGCCACCGCTGGGAGATGTCGGTCAGGTCGAACAGGCTCGAAGCATTGCGGTAGCGGATTCCGAAGTGGTCGGTCTCGATGTAGCCGGCGTCCTTGGTGTCCTGGCGGGAGAAGTAGACCAACCGCAGGTAGACGAGCATCCGGTTGGCGACCTGGCTCGGGAACCGCGGGCAGGCGGTGAGGTCCAGGTCGGCCAGGGAGTCGACCTTCTGGCTGCGGCAGAGGTCGAGAAGGTTCTCGATCCAGAGCAGCGGCCAGCGGCCTTCGCCGCTCGGCTCGTTGCAGTGCCGGAACATCGTCCACTGGACCTCGGCCTTGACCAGCGGCCGCAAGCCCAGAAGCGACACCTTCCCGTTCGAGCGCCGGGCGGTGCCGGTCTCCAGACACCACCGGTCGAACGCCTTCGGGTCCTCGTACTCGACGGGGATCGCCGCCCGCCACTTCCGCACTGCCCAGGCCTTGGGCAGGGTGGCCCGCCCCGGGCGGCCGTCTCGCTCGTAGCGGGTCAGGTGCCGGTGACACAATCCCAACGGATGATGGGCCCTGTCCGGGCAGCTGACGACGTGGCAGTCCCCGAAGCCGGGCAGCGGGGGCTGCCTGGCGATCCATGCGTCGAGGTCCGGGGTTCGCCCGTGCGTGTGCCGCTGGTAGTACGTGTACTTCACCCAGCGCGTCTTGTGCAGGAAACACAGCCCATTGCTGGCCCAGGCCGGCACCTCGGGGCAGATGATGCAGGGCGGCGGGCTGTGCCAAGACCGGGGCTTCAGCGGCTCGGCCACTCGCAGGAAGTCCGCGAGGGTCTTGCCCTCTTTCATCATCGCGGACCACTGGGTCCGGTGGCTCTGGCAGTAGTCACTGGTGTCCTCGGAGGAACGCTCGCATTCCGTGACCCTGCAGACCCAGCCGTAGACGGGGTGGTCGCCGGGGATCTGGATGACGTCGCCGCGGAAGATCGGGTCGAAGTCGGGGGCCGCCATCAGGGCGGTAAGGATCTCCAGCCGGTCCCCGGCGGTGCGCGTGGTGCTGCTGCCGGAGGCGACCAGCGGCAGCGGCTGAAGCGCGATCGTCACTGGTCCTCACCCCAGACAGCCTCCAGGGCCCTGCTGAACTGCGGGGAGTGCAGGTCGGGATGCCCGTAGACCTCGTCGACCATCTTGGCCGACGCCCAGTTGCCCACCGCCTTGGCCACGAAGGGGTCGCCGTCGCTGGCGTCCAGGACGTCGTTGGTGAACTGGTGGCGGAACGCCTTCGGCAGGATCCGGCCCGGCAGGTCCGCCCGCCGGCCGGCCCGCTTGAGCATCCCGCGGGCCGCGTCCGCGCTCCAGGGTTCGCCCCGACTGGGTCCCGCGAGCTGGATCAGCAGCATGCCGTGGCCTGTGGCGACCTTGGCGTACTCGGTGGTCATGTAGGTGAAGTAGGTGCTGATCATGGCGGGGCTGACGCGGTAGATCTCGCCGCCGGTGATGACGCCGTCGATCATCCGCCAGTCCGGTTTGATCTTCGCGGCGGACCGGTTCGGGTTTCCCGGTCGGTGGCAGACATGCAGGTGCGGGTCTCGGCACTCCTGGCAGGCGGCGTTCTCGCGCAGGTGGAGGTCGACCAGGTGTAGCCCGGTCAGGCCGCCGATCCGCAGGCTGGTGTCCGATAGCCAGGTCACCACCATGGCGTCGCGGGCGGTGTTCACCGCCTTCAGCAGGCTCGGGCGGGTGCCCTCCGGCAGCATCTTCGGGTGCCGACGGCGGCCCTTGTTCTTGCCGGTCGCCAGCGGATTGGCTGGCATCGAGGTCAGCGTGTGTCCCAGGAAGGCCCGGCTTCGGTCCCGCTGAGTCGGGATCCGGCTCACATCCAGCGCGGCCCGCAGTTCCGAGTTGGTGCCGGTCCTGGCGAACTGGTGCAGGTAGAAGCCCTTGAGACAGGCCGCCGCCACGTCCAGAGCCGACTGGCCGTAGGGTCGCTGCGGCGGCACCCGCCACGGCCGGCCGAAGGGCATCGGGACGTAAGCACCGACCGCCCCCATGTAGCGCTGGAGATCCAGGAACGTCACGCTCTCGGTCGTCACCCCTTCGCGGACCCGCCACCGCAGGTGATCAACCAGGGCGTAGGCGTACGTCTTCTGCGTGCCCGATCCCTCGAACATGCGCAGGTAGCTGTCGGCTTCCTCCTCCACCGACCCGTCCGGCCAGACCACCGTGTACGACAACCCGCCACCAGCCCGCTTCAACGACTGGACGCGGAGATCGTTCAGAACCATTCCGCTTCGCACTGAGCACCTCATCACGCCACGAACCACGCGACCGACGAACTGCCCACGCTCGGTAAAGCCGAACGCGAAGCGGCTACGAAGCACCCAGACGTGTGACCTGGTCACCCCATGCGTGATCGGTAAAGTCGAGGAACAGGACTCCCCGGTGGGCCAGCGAGACCGCGCCCGGCCGGGGCAGGCCACTGCCGCCGCCGACGATCGCGGGCATGGTCGTGGAGTGGTGCGGCGCGCAGTAGGGCGGGGTGTCGACCAGCGGCCGCCCGGCCGGCAGCAGGCCGGCGACCGAGTGCACCGCGGTGACCTCCAGTGCCTCGGTCTGGGTCAGCGGTGGCAGCAGACCCGGCAGCCGCTCGGCCAGCATCGTCTTGCCGGCGCCCGGCGGGCCCTTGAGGTAGACGTGGTGACCGCCCGCGGCCGCGATCTCCAGCGCCTGGCGGGCCTCGTACTGCCCGGCCACATCGGCCAGGTCGGGGGCGAACCGCGGGTCGGCGGCCGTGCCGCGCACGGCGGTTCCCGGCAGCAGCAGTCCGGCCATCAGCGGGTCGGGCGTGCCGGCGACCGGGTCCGGCGGCTCGTCGGGTACCGGCGCGTCGGTGAGCAGCGCGATCAGCTGGCGCAGGCTGCGGATGCCCAGCACCGAGATGCCGGGGACCAGGGCCGCCTCGGCCGCGGTCTGCTCGGCGACGACCACCTGCCGGTAGCCGGCGTCCGCGGCGGCCAGCACCGAGGGCAGCACCCCGCGCACCGGGCGGACCCGGCCGTCCAGCCCCAGCTCACCGATGATCAGCAGGTCCGCGATGGCGGGCGGTGGCAGGCGCTCGGCCGCGGCCAGCACCGCGCAGGCCACCGCGAGGTCGAATCCGCTGCCGCTCTTGGGCACGGAGGCCGGGCTGAGCCCGACGGTGAGCTTGCGCTGCGGCCAGCTCTCGCCGCTGTTCACGATGGCGGCGCGGACCCGGTCGCGCGCCTCGCTGAGCGCCTTGTCGGGCAGGCCGACGAGGGTGAAGGCGGCGACGCCCGGTTCGAGGTCGGCCTGCACCTCGACGACCACGCCGTCCACCCCGACCAGGGCCACCGAGCAGGTACGGGCGAAGGCCATCTCAGAGCACCCCCCGCAGGTGCTCGACCAGTGCGGCGCCCCTGGCCCGGCTGACCACCGAGACCAGGTCGATCCGCACCCCGCCCGGGGGCAGCGGGACCGCCGCGCCGGGCGGTGGGCCGGCCCCCTGGGCCAACCGGGCGAAGTGCACCGGCCAGCGCTCGGTCAGCCAGCGCTCGGCGAGCCGCCGCAACCGGTCCGCCTTGACCTGGCCGACCGCCTCCGCGGGCTGCTGGAAGCCGTGCTCGGAGCGGGTCTTGACCTCGCAGACGGCCACCGTGTCGCCGTCCAGGGCGATGATGTCCAGCTCGCCCTCCCGGCAGCGCCAGTTGCGCTCCAGGACCCGCAGGCCGTCCTGACCGAGCCGACGGGCGGCGACCTCCTCGCCGTAGCGGCCCAGGGCGGTGTGGGCGTTGGGGGCCGGGCCGGCGCGGGGCGCGGCCACCACGCGCGGAGCGCCGCGCGGGCCACGACCGGGCGGCCGCGGGTCCGCCGCGGGCCGGGCGGCCCCCTGCGGATCGGACCCCGCCGGGTCGAAGTCGGACGGCTCGAAGTCGGACGGGTCGGAGTCGGACGGGTCGGAATCGGCCCGGTCGAGCTGAGGCGCGTCGAGCTGAGGCGGGTCGGGCTCGGCCGGATCGAGCGCGGGCGGGTCGAGCGCGGGCGGGTCGAGCGATCGGGGATCGGCCCCAGGTCGGTCGGCCACCTGGGACGTGCGGGGAACGTTCGGGTCGGGTGCGTGCTGCATGCCGATCACCTCCGGACACGGAGGCTGCCAGCGGAGCAGGGCCGTGCCCAGCGGCCATCGTCAAGCTGTGGACAACCAGGGGATTGTGGACAACCAGCTCACCCACACGAGGGAGAGAGCAAGCCGATTGTCAGCCCGGCCCCGATGTCACGGTCAGTTGCCGAACCCCGCCTCGTCGGAGGGCAGCTCGAGGTCGCTCTTCGCGAGCTCCTCGATGTTCACGTCCTTGAAGGTCAGCACCCGCACCTTGCGCACGAACCGGGCCGGACGGTACATGTCCCAGACCCAGGCGTCGGCCATCGAGACCTCGAAGAAGACCTCGCCCTGCACCGAGTGCACCTGGAGCTCGTAGTCGTTGGTGAGGTAGAACCGGCGCTCGGTCTCGATCACGTACTTGAAGAGCCCGACGACGTCCTTGTACTCCCGGTAGAGCTTGAGCTCCATCTCGGTCTCGTACTTCTCGAGATCTTCCGCACTCATCCAGGCGTCCCCTCAGCTCGTCAGGTCCTTCCCCATTGTGGACCACGGGGCCTGTCCTCAGAGCCGGACCGGAAGGACTGGTGGCCCGTCCTTCAGCAGCCCGGCGACCAGGTCGGCCAGGCCCTGCGGGTAGAGCTGCTCGGTCGTGCCCCGCAGCTCCGCCACGCTCCACCAGCGCGCCTCGGTCAGCTGATCGCGCTCGCCCGGCTCGCATCCCGAGCTGTCCAGGTGGGTCCGGTCCCGCACGGTGCGGGCCAGGTAGAACCACTGCTGCTGCTCGTAGTGGCGTCCGTCGAAGGAGAAGACGGCCAGGTTCTCGGCGACCACCGGCCCCAGCTCCACCTCGGCCTCGGTCAGTCCGGTCTCCTCGCGCAGCTCGCGCAGCGCGGCCTGTCGCGGGTCCTCACCCGGATCGAGTCCGCCGCCCGGGGCCACCCACCAGGTCCGCTCCGGCTCGGCCGGATCGAAGCCGCGGAACAGCAGCAGCCGGTCGGACCGGTCCAGCAACAGCACCCGCGCGGCCTTGCGCTCGCGTACCACCATCGTGCTCACTCCCCCGTCCTGCCCGGCACCCGCCCCGGGTACCGGTCGTCTCCCTACGCCGACCCCATCGCGCGGGCCGGTCGGCGGCCCGCCGTCAGCCGGTGGGCCGCATCCGCACCCGCCGGCGCCTGACCAGCGACGCCAGCGAGGCGACCGAGGCGGTCAGCACGATCAGCACCGCGCCGCCCACCGAGGCCCACACCGCCGGCTCCAGGGGTCCGGGCCGGCTCGCCGCGGGCCCGCCCAGGCCGTCGAAGGCCACCGTACGCCCGACCAGCCGGGTGTGGTCCGAGGGGAGCGCGACCGCCTCCACCCGGGCGATCACGTCGGTGGCCGGTACGGTGCCGGCGACCTGGTCCAGGTGCACCCGGGAGTCCTGCGAGCCGATCCGGTTGTCACCGAGCAGGAAGAGCCGCCCGGCCGGCACCACGGCCGAGAACGGTGAGACCGGCACCGTGCTCGGGGCCAGGTAGGGCTCGTCGATCGAGGTCCCGTTGACCGTGAGGCGGTGCTGGGCGTCGCAGCAGACCACCGTGTCGCCGCCGACGCCCACGACCCGCTTGACCAGCGTCTCGCCGCCCCAGGCCTGGTCGCGGAAGACCACGATGTCACCGCGCCCCACCGCGCCGCCGTCGACCTTGCGGGCCAGGACGGTGTCCCCGGCGGCGATGGTCGGCGCCATCGACCCGGTCGGCACCGAGTAGGGCCGGTAGTCCACGGCGGCCAGGCCGAAGCCGCCCACCAGCAGCCCCAGGCCCACGACGAGCAGCACCGCCTGCAGCACGCCGCCCAGCCGCCCGCCCCGCGAGCGCCCGGCCGGGCCACCCGCCGCCACAGCGGGCGCAGGAGCGGGAGCGGCAGGCACGCCGGAACCAGAAGCGGGACCGGTGGAATCTTCGGTGAGCCTGCTCATCGGGACCGTCCTGGGTGCGAGGGGCCGGACACGGCGGCGGGCCGTGGCACGTCCGAGCAGATTACTCGTCGGTACCACGGCCCGCGCAAGAGCCTGGGCCCACCACGACAGCCGGTCAGTCCTGCTGCTCCGGGTCCCCGGCCGGTCCGCGACGGCGGCGCAGCCACCAGGCGACCGGCAGGGTGCCGACCAGGCCGAGCGCCGGCGGCACCAGCCCGGCCGCGGAGAGGCCCTTCTGATCGAAGGTGGAAGGCACCGGCAGGGTCGCCCAGTGGTTCACCGGCCAGGCCACCACGAAGGCCCGCCCGACCACGTCGGAGACCGGGACGCTGCCGCCGCCCGGCTGGTCCATGTGGTAGCGCGAGTCGAGCGAGTCGTCCCGGTGGTCGCCCATCACCCAGATGCTCTTCGGCGGCACCTTGATCGGGCCGAACGGCTTGGTGCCGCACGGGTTGGGCGGCGTCTCGCCGGTGTAGACGTAGGGTTCGTTCAGCGCGACGCCGTTGACCTTGAGCGGGCCGTTGCCCTGGCACTCGACGGTGTCGCCGGCGATCCCGATGACCCGCTTGATCAGGTCCTTCTCGTTCGCCGAGGGCATCAGGCCGATGAAGCTCAGGACGTCCTGGAAGCCCCGGACCACCGCGTTCGAGCTCTGCTGGCTCCCCTCGCCGGCCAGCCAGCCGCCCGGGTCGTGGAAGACGACCACGTCGCCGCGGTCGGGCTCGGCGCCGAACCAGGGGGTCAGCTTGTCGACCAGGACCCGGTCCCCGACCTGGAGGGTGTTCTGCATCGACTCCGAGGGAATCGAGAAGGCCTGGACGAAGAAGGTCTTGATGACCAGCGCCAGGACCAGCGCGATGCCGATCAGGATCGGCAGTTCCTTCCAGAACGAGCGCGGTTTGCGCTCGCCGGAGGGCTTCTCCTGGACCTCGTCCGGTACTGGCGGCACCGCGTGCGACATCATGTCGTCACCCGGTCCGCCCAGGCCGTCGTGCGGACCGGAACCGTCCGACCCACCCGGGCCGCCGGCACCGCCCGCGCCTGCGGGACCTCCGCCGGCCGGGCCGCCGGCACCATGACCACCCTGACCGCCGGAGCCGTCATCGGCGGGCTCCGAAGGCTGTGCGGACTCGGTGGACTGGGCCGTACGGCTGCCGGAGCCCTCGGGCTCGCCGGCACCGCGGGCACCGATCACCAGATCCCCCACGACATCTCCTCCCTGCTGTGCGGACGACTTCCTCGTCCGCGCTGACCAGTGCCGCACAGCGGGCACCACGCTCTGTGATCAACCGTGAACCCGCCTCAGGAGTGCCCGCAACGGGACACCCTGACACCAGCACAGCCTGGAACCGGCCCGCGTCGGTGCGCGGGCGCTCTGCACTTCTCTATCACCCCGGGCCGTGCGCCCGGGGGTTCCCACACGGCGGCGCAGGAGCCGGACGGACCGTCAGTCCGCTCCCGCGCCGCGTCGGGCGGCCCGCCACCGCCGGCGGGCCGGTGGTGGACCGGCCGGCCGCGTCCCGTACCACCGCCGCAGCAGGGCCGGGGAGACACCCAACACCCCCATAACGAGTGAGGGTTCCAGCGGATCCGGCCTGAAGTCGACGGATTGCGGCTCCTCGCCCGGATCCGCGGGCAGCAGCGCGGCGGCGCTCGTGGCGGTGGTGGCGGTGGTGGCAGCGGTGGTGGCCGTGGTGGTCGGCCGGTCGAGCCACTGGAAGCGGTCCAGCGGCCAGCCGATCAGGAACGCCCGGCCGACCACGTCGGAGAGCGGCACCGTCCCCTGCCCCGGCTTGTCCATGTGGTACCGCGAGTCGGCGGACAGGTCGCGGTGGTCGCCCATCACCCAGAGCCGGCCGGGCGGCACGGTCACCTGGAAGGGGCTGCGCGAGGGCGGGTTGCCGGGCGCCAGGTACGGCTCCTCGATCGGCTTGCCGTTGACGGTGATCCGCCCGCGGTCGTCGCAGCAGGCCACGGTGTCGCCGCCCACTCCGACGACCCGCTTGATCAGGTCCTGCTCGTTCTCCGAGGGCAGCAGCCCGACGTAGCTGAAGACCTGCTTGAAGCCCTTGGCGAGCGGTCCGTCGCCGGTGCTGTGGGGCTCGTTCTCCAGCCAGCCGCCCGGGTCCTTGAAGACCACCACGTCGCCGCGCTGCGGCTCGCTGCCGAACCAGGGAGTGAGCTTGTCGACGAGCACCCGGTCGCCGATCCGGATGGTCTGCTCCATCGAGCCCGAGGGGATCACGAAGACCTGGACGAAGAAGGTCTTCAGCGTCAGGGCGATCAGCAGCGCCACCACGGCGATCAGCGGCACCTCGCGCAGGAGCGAGCGGCGGCCCTTGCGGGCGGCCCGCTTGGCCGTCCGGCGGCGCTCCGCCCGCCCGCGACCGGCCCCTTCGCCGCCGGGTCCGCCGGCCGGCTCGTCCAGCAGCGGACCGCCGCGCGGGGCGGCCGCCGACGGACCGGGCCCACCGCTCCTACCCCTGGTGCCCATGCCCACCGGTCCCCCCTGCCGCGGCCGCGGCGGTGGCCGGCGTGGCCGACGCGACGGCGGCGAAGCCGGCCGGCCGCTCCAGGCTGCTCCAGTGGCCGACCGGGAAGACCACCCAGTCCGCCCGGCCGATCACCTTGCGCTCGGGCACGAAGCCGCCGCCCGGGTCGCCGAGGTGGTCGCGCGAGTCGCTGGAGTCGGCGCGGTGGTCCCCCATCACCCAGAGCTTGCCGGCCGGCACCAGCACGTCGAAGCCGACCGTGGAGGGCGCCTCGCCGGGGAAGAGGTAGTCCGACTCGGCCAGCGGGACGCCGTTGACGGTCAGGTGCTGGTCGCCGGCCCGGTAGGTGACCCGGTCGCCCCCCACGCCGATCACCCGCTTCACGAAGACCGTGCCGTTGGAGGGGGCCAGCCCGAGCGCCGAGCCGAGTCTGTGCAGGTCCTCGCCCAGGCCCGGCGCGGTGTCGCCGCCCGGGACGAAGGAGTCGGTGCCGTCGAAGACCACCACGTCGCCGCGCTCGACCGAGCCGCCGAACTGGTAGGCCAGCTTGTCGACCAGCAGCCGGTCACCGGGGCGCAGGGCGTTCTCCATCGAGGCCGAGGGGACCACGAACGGCTGGGCGACGAAGGCGTTGACCAGGAAGAGCGTCAGCAGGCAGAGCGCGCCGATCTTCACCAGGTCCCGGACCCGCCAGCCCTGGTCGGTCCCTTCCCCGGCCGGCGGCCGCGCCGGATCCGCGACCGGGGGCTCGGCGCCGGGGCTGTCCTCGGGGGCGTCCTCGGCCCCCGGCCCGCCCGCCGGCTCCGGCCCGGAAACGGCCGCGGACCGCGACGGCGGTCCCGCACCCGTGGGTGCGGTGGTGCCGTCGCGGTCCGCGATCGGTTCGTACGTGCTCATCGGGGCTGAGCTTAGCCCTCCCACCTGAGCGTGCCGCACCCCCGGCCGAAGCCGGGGGCAGCGGATCAGCGGTCGCGCTTCTCCTTGATCTTCGCGGCCTTGCCGCGCAGGTCACGGAGGTAGTACAGCTTGGCGCGACGGACGTCACCGCGGGTGACGACCTCGATCTTCTCGACGATCGGGGTGTGCACCGGGAAGGTGCGCTCCACGCCGACGTTGAAGCTCACCTTGCGGACGGTGAAGGTCTCACCGATGCCCGCACCGTGGCGGCGGATCACGACGCCCTGGAAGACCTGGACACGGGAGCGGTTGCCCTCGATGACCCGGACGTGGACCTTCAGGGTGTCACCGGCGCGGAAGGCCGGGATGTCGGTGCGCAGCGAAGGCGCGTCGACGGCAGCGAGCTTGTTGCTCATGATGTTCTCCATCGCAGGCGCCACGGGCCGCCCACGGAAAGTTCGTCACAATGGGGTGTGCTGCGGGTCGCATCGACCGGCGGTGAACCCCCCGTGGCGGGGGCACCCGGCCACCGGACCCCCGAGGGGGTCCCAGCGACAGACAACAGCCGCCTATTCTTCCACAGGGTCGGCGCTCGACCGAAATCGGCCGAGTTCCCGGTCCCAGAGCAGGCCCAGGATGCTCAGCGCCTCGCGGTCCTTCTTGTCGAAGGCGCCGTCCTGCCAGCGGGCCACCAGGTCGGGCCGGTGGCCCAGGGTGCGCGCGAAGGCCTGCTCGCGCCGCCAGCGCGCGATCTTCCCGTGGTTGCCGCTGAGCAGCACCTCGGGGACCTCCCGCCCGCGCCACTCCGCGGGCTTGGTGTAGACCGGGCCCTCCAGCAGGTCGGCCATCGCGCCGGGGGCGAAGGAGTCGTCGCGGTGCGACTCGGCGTTGCCGAGCACGCCGGGCAGCAGCCGGGCGATCGCCTCGACCATCACCAGCACGGCGACCTCGCCGCCGGCCAGCACGTAGTCCCCGATCGAGGCCTCGACCACCGGCATCCGGGTGGCGGCCTCCTCGATCACCCGGCGGTCGATGCCCTCGTAACGGGCCGGCGCGAAGGCGAGCCAGGGGCGGCCGGCGAGCTCCTGGGCGAGCTCCTGGGTGAACGGCACGCCGCTGGGGGTGGGCACCACCAGGGTCGGCACCTGACCGGCCGGGCCGGCCGCCAGCACCGCGTCCAGCGCCTCGCCCCACGGCTCGGGCTTCATCACCATGCCGGGGCCGCCGCCGTACGGGGTGTCGTCCACGGTGCGGTGCACGTCGTGGGTCCAGGACCGCAGGTCGTGCAGGTGGACGTCGAGCTGGCCGCGGGCGCGGGCCTTGCCGACCAGCGAGACGTTCAGCGGCTCCAGGTACTCGGGGAAGATCGTGACGACGTCGATCCGCATCCCGTCGCTCCCCTGGGGGCCCTGGGATCCCCGGGACCCCTCGGGCGCGGACGGGGCCGGCGCGGACGCCTCGGGCAGGCCGGTCACCGCGAGGTCTCCGGTCCGCCGTCGCTCTCGGCCTCGGTCGGGTCGATCAGGCCGCCGGGCGGGTCGATGACCGCCCGCTGGTTCTCCAGGTCGATGGTCGGCACGATCTTGGAGACGAAGGGGATCAACACCTCGGTGCCGTCCGGCCGGGTCACCGTGAGCAGGTCCTGGTAGGGCAGGTGGACGACCTCGGTGAGCTCGCCGATCAGGGTGCCGTCCAGCAGCACCACGTCCAGGCCGATCAGCTGGTGGTCGTAGTACTCGTCCTCGTCCTCGGGCCGTTCCTCGGGGTCGACCTCGGCGATCAGCATGGTGTTGCGCAGCGCCTCGGCGTCGGTGCGGTCCTTGACCCCGGCGAAGCGGATCAGCAGCCGGCCGCTGTGCACCTTGCCCGACTCGACGGTCAGCGGGCCGGCCGAGGACGGGTCGGTGAGCAGGACCGCGCCGGGGCCGAGCCGCAGTTCCGGCTCGTCGGTGCGGACCTCGACGAAGACGTCCCCCTTGATGCCGTGGGCGCGACCGATCCGGCCGACGACGAGCTGCACGGTGCACTCCTGAGCGCTAGTAAAGGAAAAAGAACCGGCCGGGACGCTTCACGCGTCCCGGCCGGTCCCGAGCAGACGACGGTGATCGTCAGCGGATGCTGTCCACGTCGACCAGGTCGACCCGGATGTTGCGGCCGCCGAGCGCGCCCACCACGGTGCGCAGTGCACGCGCGGTGCGGCCGCCACGGCCGATCACCTTGCCGAGGTCATCGGGGTGCACCCGCACCTCGATGGTGTTGCCCCGACGCAGGTTGCGCGAGCGCACCTGCACCTCGTCGGGGTGCTCGACAATGCCCTTCACCAGGTGATCGAGGGCGTCCTCGATCACGGTCAGGCCTCGGTGGAAGCGGCGTCGGCCTCGGCCTCGGCCTTGTCCGACTTCTTGGCCTTCGGGGTGATGGCGACACCGGTGGTGGCGTCCTCGAAGCCGGCGACGGCCTTCGCGAACAGGTGCGAGAAGTCCTCGACCTTGGGCTCGGCGACGAGCAGCGGCGCCGGGGCGGGCAGGCCCTTGAACTTCTGCCAGTCACCGGTCAGCTTGAGGATCGCGAGGACCGGCTCGGTCGGCTGGGCGCCGACGGACAGCCAGTACTGGGCGCGGTCGGTGTCGACCTCGATCTTCGAGGGGTTGTACGTCGGCTGGTAGATGCCGATCTCCTCGATCGCGCGGCCGTCACGCTTGGTGCGCGAGTCGGCGACGACGATGCGGTAGTGAGGGGAGCGGATCTTACCGAGACGCTTGAGCTTGATCTTGACTGCCACGGGAGTGGATTCTCCAGGAGTTGACGTGGGTGAGCGGCCGCGCTCCCGCGTGGGGTTGCGGGGTCAGCCGTTCGAATGACACGCCAGCCGTAGGAGAGAGGGGTCCTGCTCGGCTGCCGGGTATCAGCTATCGATTGTGCCACACGACGTGCGGCTCCCCCGAACCGGGCGGACCCGGCCGGGGGAGGAAGCACTGCCGCGGCGGGCGGAGCCCCGCTTCGGAACGCGCCCGGTCACGCAATCTTGAACGGCTGCTGGCAGGCGCCGCAGACGATCGAGGCCTGCGCGAGCACCGACGGCACGACCCGGACGTTGCGTCCGCAGCCGCAGACCGCCTTCACCCGGACCCCGCCGCCCGACGAGCCGTGCCGGGCGGCCGGCCCGCGGAAGGCCCGCAGGACGCCGCCGTCGACGGAGCCGGCGACCGCCTGCTGGTGGGCGCCGAGCGCGCGCTCGAGCCGCTCGATGGTCGCCGCGTAGCGCTCCTCGGTCTCGGTGAGCATCGTCACCTGCGAGAAGCCGCTGCTGGCATGCGGCTCGACCGGGTGCGCCAGTCCGAGCTCGGAGGCGAGCAGCAGGAAGCGGCGGTTGTGGTAGCGCCCGGCCCGGGAGGTGTCCCGGATCTCGCGGGCGGCGGCCAGACCGTGGGCGGCCTCGTGCAGCAGCCGCTCGAAGCCGAGCCGGGTGCCGCAGGCCGAGGACGACTCGCCGATCAACGCCTCGGGTGAGGCGAGGTCGGGCAGGTCGCGATGGTGGGCCTGGATGTCGCTCCAGGCGGCGGCCAGTTCGGCCGCGAGGACGAGGGGCTGTGTCGTGCTCACGCTATGCCAACGAGGGAGTAGGTTCCGGCGTTCCATTCTTGGGAGTCCATCGGGAATTCCCGGCAAACTCCCAGCTGCGCGTGACAATGGCTGTTTTGAGCGTTCGATATCTGACGCAAGACCAACCCCCTCGGTGTCTGCACCCGTCGTTCCTCGCCGGGGCGACCGTTCCGGGGCACGGCGAATTGCCGTGCCAAGGCATCCGGCCCGGGACCCGTCGAGTTGACAGGGCCACGGGCCGTACACCGTACCGCTAGTTCGCCCGCACTGGGAGTTGACTGGCCAGTAGGCGAGATGCTGTCACCTACTGGTTACTCGGCAGGCGACTCGGCGGGGTAATCAGTACGCGCGGGCGACAATCGCGATATTGCCGTCCTGATCGTCGGAGGCCGGCACCGAACCGTCCGCGGCGATGATGCAACGCACCGAGACGCTCTGTTCCGCGAGCTTGGCCTCGCCCTCCGGACCGAGGTCGGCCCAGGAGATCCGGCCCCATCCGGTGGCGGCGGCCTCGACGGCCTCGTCGATGGTCTTCACGTCCACCGTGCGCGACTCGCGGCGCTCGCGGGACTGGCGCAGCAGCAGCGCCTGGTCCTCCTCGAGGATGCCCGGCAGCAGCGCGGCCAGTCCGTCGATCGCCACCGGCTCCTTGCCGCCGGGGATCCGGCGGGCCAGCATCGCGGTGCCGTTCTCCAGGTCGCGCGGGCCCACCTCGATCCGCACCGGGACGCCCTTGAGCTCCCAGTCGACCGCGCGGCGGCCGAACGGGGTGTCGGTGCGGTCGTCCACCACGGCGCGGATGCCGGCCGCCTCCAGCTGGGCGCCGATCTCGCGGACCTTGGCGATCACCGCGTCGTCGCCCTTGATCGCCAGCACGACGGCCTGGGTGGCCGCCAGCCGCGGCGGCACCCGCAGGCCGTTGTCGTCGCCGTGCGACATGATCAGGCCGCCGACCATCCGGGTGGAGACGCCCCAGGAGGTCTGCCAGACGTGCTCGCGCTCGGCGCCCTGCAGCTGGTAGGTGGTGTTGAAGGCCTTGGCGAAGTTCTGGCCCAGCTCGTGGCTGGTGCCCATCTGCAGCGCCTTGCCGTCGCCCATCATGCCCTCGAGGGTGAGGGTGTTGATGGCGCCCGCGAACCGCTCCTTGGCGGTCTTGCGGCCGAGCACCACGTCGATGCCCAGGATGTTGGTCATGAAGTCGCCGTAGACGTCCGTGTGGATCATCGAGGCGTAGGCGCGGGCGTCCTCGTAGGTCGCGTGCGCGGTGTGGCCCTCCTGCCAGAGGAACTCGGTGGTGCGCAGGAAGACGCGCGGGCGCAGCTCCCAACGGACCACGTTGGCCCACTGGTTGATCAGCAGGGGCAGGTCGCGGTGGCTCTGCACCCACTTGGAGAAGTACTCGTTGATGATCGTCTCGGAGGTCGGCCGCACGACGACCGGCTCCTCCAGTTCCTTGCCGCCGCCGTGGGTGACCACCGCGAGCTCGGGGGCGAAGCCCTCGACGTGCTCGGCCTCCTTGGTCAGGTAGGACTGCGGGATGAACATCGGGAAGTAGGCGTTCTGCGCGCCGGCCTTCTTGATCCGCGCGTCCATCTCCTGCTGCATCCGCTCCCACAGGCCGTAGCCGTACGGTCGGATCACCATGGTGCCGCGCACCGGACCGTTGTCGGCCAGCTCGGCCTTGTTGATCAGATCCTGGTACCAGCGCGGGAAGTCGTCCGCCTGGGGGGTGAGAACGGGAGCCTTAGCCATGGGCGAATCGTACGGTGCCCGCCCTGCCGAGTGTGAATCGGCGGTAAGGGGCGAGTGGGGGGCGCACGCCCGCCCCGCGCGGATGCTCCGGTGCACTCCGTCTGGACGGCGCGCCCGGGCCGCTGTTCGCTGGAGGCGGGGCGGAAGAGTCGGGGGGAGCATTCGCGGTACGTCCACGGACCCGATGGGAGGCCACAGGATGGCTTCAGCGCACGGCACAGTCCAGGCTCCGGACACCGAACCGGGGCTGGTCACGCCCCGGGCCGGCGCCCGGGCGCGCGACTGGGCGGAGATCCAGGAGCGCATGCTCGTACCGCTCTACGAGGCGGTCCACGAGCGGCTGGAGGTGGGGCCGGCCACCAGCCTGCTGGGCCTGGGCTGCCGCTCGGGCCTGGCCCTGCTGCTGGCCGCCGCCCGCGGGGCGCAGGTCGCCGGGGTGGAGCCCCGCGAGGAGCTGCGCGAGCTGGCCCGGGCCCGCGGACTGCGGGTCGGCGCGGTCGGGGCCGGCCCGCTGCCGGCGCCCCCGACGGCCCACGCGCTGGTCACCGTCTTCGACCCCTCGCGGCTCTGCGCCGACCCGCGCCGCACGGTGCGCGAGGCGGCCCGGCTGACGCTGCCGGGCGGACAGGTGGTGCTGGCCGGCTGGGGCCCGCCCGAGCGCTGCGAGAGCGCGGCGGTCCTCGAGGTGGCCCGGCGGCGCAGCGGCCCGCGCCCGGCGCCCGACCCGTTCGCGCTGAGCCGGCCGGGCGCGCTGGAGGAGCTCCTCGCCACCGCCGGTCTGCGGCCGGCCGGCAGCGGCCGGGTGAGCTGCCCGTTCGCCTACCCGGACCTGGAGAGCGCGGTGCGCGGGCTGCTCTCCACCGGGTGCTACGACGCGGCGATCGGCTACTCGGGTGAAGTGCCGGTGACCAAGGAAGTGATCGAGGCGCTGCACCCGTTCACCCACTCGGACGGCACGGTGCGGATGACCAACGTCTTCCGGTACCTGCTGGCCGACCGGCCGCGCCGGCCGGGCCCGCGCTGAGCACCGGTGCGCCGGCCCGGGCCGGGCCGGGCCGGCGCCGGGCGCGCAGGCACCCTGCGGACCGAATACGACCTTCCGTCAACAACGCTGCGACTACTGCGGAGCCGGCCACTCCTCCGCCGTCAGGGCGAACCGCTCGTGGTCGCGCCAGGCGCCGCCGAGGAAGAGCATCCGGGGCGTGAAGCCCTCGTGCCGGAAGCCCAGGCGCCTGGCCATCGCGATCGAACGCTCGTTCTCCGGCTGGACGTTGATCTCCAGCCGGTGCAGGCCCAGCCCGCCGGCCGTCTGGTCGGCGAAGCAGCGCCCGACCACCAGCCGCATCCCCTCGGTCATCCGCCCGGTGCCGTGGAACGGCACGTAGCTGTCGTAGCCGAGCGCGGCGTTGCAGTACCGGCCCATCACGATGTTGGCCACGTTGCACTTGCCGACCAGCCCGCCACTGGCCAGGTCGACGATCAGGAAGCTGCGCAGCCCCGGACCCTGACGCTGCATCAGGTCGGGCAGACCGTCCGGCTCGACCGGGTTCCACGGACGGATGTGCGCGGCGGAGCGCTGTACCGCCTCGGCGTACGGTCCGGCGTCACTGGGCCGGGGGGCACGGATGGTCACTCGCGTCATCCGGACATCATCGGGCATGACGCGAACGCCCCGCCAAGGCGGCGCCACGGCGGGCGCGGGCCCGCGCCGGCACGGCGACGGCCCGCCACCCCGGTGAGCCGGGGCGACGGGCCGTCGCCGGATCGCGCGCTGCGCGGCGCCGCGCAGCGCCGCCAGGACCGGTCAGAGCAGGTCCTTGAACTCCTTGGGGAGCTCGAAGTCGGCCGGCCCACGGCCGGCGCCGAGCCCGAAGGCGCCGCCCTGGGCGGGGGCCTGCTCGGCCGCGCCCGGGCCCAGCGCGCGGCGCTCGGCGGCCGCCGCCTCCTCCTGGGCCCGCTTCAGCGGGTTGCCGGACTTCTTGCGGCCCTTGGCGGCCGGGGCCTTCTTCGTCGACTTCTTGCCGCCGCCCATGCCCGGCATGCCCGGCATCCCGGGGATGCCCTTGCCGGAGGCCATCGCGGTCATCATCTTGCGGGCGTCGAAGAACCGCTCGACCAGGTTGTTGACCTCGCCGACGCCGGTGCCCGAACCCTTGGCGATCCGCAGCCGGCGCGAGCCGTTGATGATCTTGGGGTCGGTCCGCTCGGCCGGGGTCATCGACTTGATGATCGCGCCGACGCGGTTGACGTCCTTGTCGTCGATGTTGTTGATCTGCTCGCGGATCTGGCCCATGCCCGGGAGCATGCCGAGCAGCTTGGAGATCGAGCCCATCTTCTGGACCTGCTCCAGCTGCGACAGGAAGTCGTCGAGCGTGAAGTCCTTGCCGCCGCCCTGCAGCTTGGCGGCCATCTTCTCGGCCTCGGCCTGCGAGAAGGTCTGCTCGGCCTTCTCGATCAGCGAGAGCACGTCACCCATGCCCAGGATGCGCGAGGCCATCCGGTCGGGGTGGAAGGCGTCGAAGTCGTCGACCTTCTCGCCGTTGGAGGCGAACATGATCTGCCGGCCGGTGACGTGCGCGACCGACAGGGCCGCACCACCGCGGGCGTCGCCGTCGAGCTTGGAGAGCACCACACCGGTGAAGTCGACGCCCTCGAGGAAGGCCTGCGCGGTGGTGACCGCGTCCTGGCCGATCATCGCGTCGACGACGAACAGGACCTCGTCCGGGTTGACCGCGGCCCGGATGTCGGCGGCCTGCTGCATCAGCTCGGCGTCGATGCCCAGGCGGCCGGCGGTGTCGACGATGACGACGTCGTACTGCTTCTGCTTGGCGTACTCGATCGCGTCCCGGGCGACCTTGACCGGGTCACCGACGCCGTTGCCCGGCTCGGGACCGTAGAAGGCCACGCCCGCCCGGTCGGCCACCACGTTCAGCTGGGTGACCGCGTTGGGGCGCTGCAGGTCGCAGGCGACCAGCAGCGGGGTGTGCTTCTGGGTCTTCAGCCAGTGGCCGAGCTTGCCGGCCAGGGTGGTCTTGCCCGCACCCTGCAGACCGGCCAGCATGATCACCGTGGGGCCGGTCTTGGCGTACCGCAGCCGGCGGGTCTCGCCACCGAGGATGTTGACGAGCTCCTCGTTGACGATCTTGACGATCTGCTGCGCCGGGTTCAGCGCGCCGGAGACCTCGGACCCCAGCGCCCGGTCCTTGACCTGCTTGATGAAGGCCCGCACCACCGGCAGCGCGACATCCGCCTCCAGCAGGGCGATGCGGATCTCACGGGCGGTGGCGTCGATGTCCGCCTCGCTGAGGCGGCCCTTGCCCCGGAGGTTCTTGAACGTCGCTGCGAGGCGGTCGGAAAGAGTGTCGAACACGTCGGTCGCGGGTCCCTTGCGGCATCGGTATGAGTACGGTCGTCGCCCACCAGGGTATCCGCCCGGCCACGTGCGGGTCTCCACCGCGGTCAGCCCAGGGTGCTGCGCACCGCCGCGGCCACCTCCAGGGCCCGCTCCGGGGCCAGCGCCAGCCCGGCCGCGTCGGTCAGGTAGAAGGCGTCCACGGCCTCCGCGCCCAGCGTGCTGACGTGCGCGGTGCGCACCCGCACCCCCGCCGCGTCCAGCGCCCGGCCGATCCGGTGCAGCAGGCCGGGGGCGTCGTGGGCGCGCACCTCCAGCACGGTGGCGCTGGCCGAGGCGCCGCCCGGCGCCACCGAGACCACCGGCGGCGGGGTGGCGATCCCGCGCCGGCGCGGGGCGGCCGCGTCCCGCTCGGCGAGCTTGCGCCCGGTGTCCAGCGAGCCGTCCAGGGCGCGGCGCAGGTCCGCGCGCAGCCGGGACGCCTGCGGCAGCTCGCCGAACTCGGCCGCCACCCGCCAGGAGAGCAGCAGCACCGGGCCCGCGCCGATCGGGTCCAGCTCGCGCAGGGTCAGCGAGCGCACGGTGAGCCGGTTGAGCGCCAGCACCCCGGCGACCGTGCCCAGCAGGCCCGGACGGTCCACCAGGGCGAGCGCCAGCTCCACGCCCATCGGCTCGCCGGCCGCCGGGTCGTGGGCTTCCGGGGCGAGCACGGCGCGCAGCGACAGGGCCGGCTCCCCGGTGCGGGCCGCCTCCACCGCGAGCCGCTCCTCGTCCACCGTGAAGGTCACCGGCGCCACCGCCCCCGGGGCGGCGGCGCCGGCCAGCACGGCGGCCACCCGCTCGACCAGGCCGGCCACCAGCGAGGCCCGCCAGGTG